>NZ_JBEPPA010000004.1:0-256573 GCF_040547075.1 Arthrobacter sp. UYCu512 | reverse complement strand
GCACGCACCAGGTCCCGCGCCGCTTCATCCGCACGGCCAGGAACCCGCACGGGCGTGATCTGTCCGAGCAGGGCCAACCGGGCCAGATGTTCGGCATCGCGGGCATCGGTCTTTACCCGGTCCCCGGACGGCCGCTGGAGCTTGGACGGTGCCGCGACCAGGCATTCGACCCCTGCACTGACCAGTAGCCGGGCCAATCCGAAGCCGGTCGGACCTGCCTCATAGACAACGAGAACCGGCCCCGGCAGCCCGGAAACCCACTCTGTGATCCCCGCATCGTTCGCGGCAAGGCTCTGCCTCAGGATCTCGCCCGTCTCATGGTCGATCGCGCAACTCTTCACGCTGCGCGCATGGACATCCAAACCGACGTAAGTACGCTTATTCATGGCTGGAACCTCCAAACGTTCAAATGTGGCTCTGCCAGTCCACACCCCGCACCTACGTGCGGAAAGACCCGGACCGGCAACCCACGAATGTCTTTGAACCCGGGGTTCCAGTCCTACGTCAGCCCGGCCACCACACTTCATATCGTCTAGCCCGCCAGGGATGATCATCGTGGGTCTAGCCAGCCAGGGGTGATTCCACAACATGGCCAGGGCCACGGTCTGTGGGAGAGAATGATCTTATGACGCGAATCGCAATCATTGGCGGCCACGGAAAAGTGGCTCTGGAACTGTCCCGCATCCTGACGGGGCAAGGGCATGAGGTCACTTCTGTGATCCGGAAGGAAGGGCAGAAGGAGGAAGTCGCCGGCACCGGCGCCACGCCGGCCGTGCTGGACGTGGAGAGCGCCCCGACCGATCTGATGGCGGAGGCACTGCGCGGCCATGACGCCGTCGTGTGGTCCGCCGGAGCCGGTGGCGGCGCAGTGGCCCGCACGTACGCCGTCGACAGGGACGCCGCCATCCGGTCGATGGACGCGGCAGCCCAGGCAGGTGTCAGCCGCTACGTTATGGTCTCCTACATGGGGGCGGGTGAAGACCACGGCGTCCCCGAAGACAATAGCTTCTACGCCTACGCCGAATCCAAGGCCGCCGCGGATTCGTACCTGCGCGGCACCAGCTTGGACTGGACCATCCTCGGACCGGGGTCCCTCACGGACGGCGGGGCCGACGGGAAGATCGAGGTCAACCCGTCCGACACTTCCGACGGCAACTCCACTGCGCGGGACAACGTGGCCCTTGTTGCTGCCGCGGTGCTGGCTCTGCCGGCGACCATCCACCGCACGATTGAGTTCCGCGACGGGGCCGTACCGATCGCGTCCGCGCTGGCGACTTTGAGCTGAGCCAGCGGGCGTTAACGCCACGAAAGCGCCATCTGTCGTCCGGCCGGAGGACAGCTTCCCTGCCAACTAGAAGCTTGTTCTCTTGGGCCTTGGAGCCCCAGCCGGCCGAAAACAGCGTCCCCGCGGCCCCGCGCTGTCCCTCAGGCAACGAACTGCCCTTAAACATGAAACTGCTCCCCGTATGTCAGGACTGAATTTTCAGTCCAACTTTCGGGGAGCAGTTCAAAGGGTCGGGCCCTTCTTGAGCTACTGGCTTTTCACCGCCTGCAGCGAATAGCCTGGCGGCCTAGAACGCTGCCGCAAATGCCCGGCCAAGATATCCCTCGTTGGGCTGCATACCCGTTCCGGAGTAGGCCCACAGCGAACCGTCGGGGCGCCGGGCGACGAGGTCAGCGAAATTGTCCCGGTTCAGGTTACCCGCACCGAGCACTGTGTCGAAGACATCCCACCCGGTTCCGATCCGCCGGGACGTCGGCAATCTGCCAGTACCGTCCCCGGCGTAGAGCCACAAGCCTCCGTCGGCAGTCCGGGCAACGACGTCGTTCTTGCCGTCGGCGTTGAAGTCACCGACGCCAAGCAATTGGTCAAATACCTCCCAGCCGAAGTTGCCGATCTTCCGGCCGCTAAGGTAGCCGTTATTGGTGGAATTCACCCTGCCGGAGCCTGCGTAGAGCCACAGTGAGCCGTCGGCTTTGCGGGCCAGAATGTCGCTTTTCCCGTCGCCGGTGAGGTCGCCGGTGCCGGTCAATGAGGTAAAGGAATCCCAGCCGAACTCACCAATTTTCTGGACGCCGGAGAACGCTGAGCTTGTGCCGTCTACCCGCCCGGAGCCCGCATACAGCCACAGGGTACCGTTCGGCATGCGGGCGACGAGGTCGTTTTTTCCGTCGCCGTTGAAGTCCCCGACGCTCACGAGTGAATCAAAGACTTCCCAGCCGAACTTGCCGATTTTTGTGGGCGCCCGGTAGTCACCGCTGCCTGACCCCGGATAAAACCAGAGGCTGCCGTCGGGCATGCGCGCCAGCAGGTCTGCAATGCCATCGCCGTTGAGGTCCTTCGTGGCGGCAAGGTAGTTGAACGCGTCCCAGCCGAAGTCACCTATCTTGCGGGCACCGGAGTAGCCCTGGTCCCGTCCTGCCGTTCCTGCGTAGAAGAAGACGCTGCGGTCTGCCTGGCTTGCCACGATGTCCGCCATGCCGTCCATGTTTGCATCGCCGGGACCTGCGATGCTGTCATATATGCCCCACCCGGTCCCGATCTTCTTGGCGTTGACGAGCTTTGCCTGCCCCGTATTGGAGTACAGCCACAAGGTACCGTCGGGGCGGCGTGCAGCCAGATCGTTCGTTCCGTCGCCGTTGAAATCCTGGATCGCGATGAGCCGATCAAAGATCTGCCAACCAAAGTCGATCTCCCGGGCAGCCCCGGGCCGACCGGTGCCAGTGCCTGGATAGAGAACCAGGACTCCGTCGGGCCGGCGTGCCAGAATATCTGCTTTACCGTCCCCGTCGAAGTCCCGGACGCCCAGTAGCGCGTCAAAGGCATCCCAGCCGAAGTTGCCGATCTTGACGCTTGCTGAATATCCCTCGCTGCCGCCGGAAACCACTCCGGTTCCCGGATAGAACCACAGGGATCCGTCGTATTTCCTGGCCACCAGGTCATTCTTGCCGTCAGCGTTGAAGTCTCCGGTGCCAAACACGGTGTCGTAGATGTCCCAACCCGTGCCGATCCTCCGGCCGGCGGGGAATTTTCCTGTGCCGTCGCCTTGGTAGAACCACAGCTCCCCGTTGGTCTTGCGCTGGATGAGGTCCGCCACCCCGTCGCCGTTGAAATCGCCCGGCGTAACAAGGACAGCCTGTGCCGGCGGGAGCGCATCGATCGTGACTCCGGCGGCGGAGTCGGAGACCCAGTCGAAAGTTACCTTAGTCCCAGCATGGGTGGTGAAAGTCTGGCCCGCCTGCCAGGCCTGGTTATAGCTGTAATAGCCGCTGAATGTCGTGGTATTGGGTTGCAGGGCGATGGAGCCTGCACCGTAGCTCTGCACAACCTTTACCCCGCGGTTGCCGCTGACTGCAGTTGCCGAGTCGTTCCCAATCGGAAGACGAAGTTCCAGAAAGTAGGTCTCGCCGCTGACGGGGTCGGTGAACTTGAGGGAGCGCTGGTCGTCCGCACTTCCCCAGGCCCTCAATGTGTAGGAATTTTTGCCCTCCACCTTCCCGAGGTTTCTGACCTCGTTGCCGGAGCCGAATCCGCCATATTCGTAGATGGGGGAGCTCACCACCGGCTGGCTGGTCTGGGACACACCCATCAGGTCAAGGTTGTCCTTGTACTCCTCAATGCTGCATGTGCCGTTGGCGAACGAACCATCGGCGTTGCTGGCAGTGTCCACTGCCCCGTCCGCGCACCGAAGCCGGTTGGCATGCATCAGCCCCAGTACGTGGCCGAATTCGTGGGTCAGCACGCTTCTGGTCAGGGCGGCGGGGACCGGCATGATGACGCGTCCGCTCGTCCCGCTGTAGCTCCAGCCCGCGCCATAGGCTCCGTCGGAGAGGGTGGGGGTGGAAACGAAGACGACGAGCGCCGTGTAGTCACTGGGGGCCCACCCGATTTCACCGACAATCGTGTTCATCATTGATGAATAGCTCTGCGTGGAGGTTGCCCGGCTCGACCTGTTTTCGACCGAGGCGACGCTCATGGACAGCCTGCCGTTCGACATGGCCTGCCAGTAGGTGCTGCTGGTGCCGATGGCGGCGCGGGCGTCCGCCTCCGGGATCGCCGCTTTCCGGTCCGCGAGCTGGACCATAACCAGCCTCACCTTAATGTCCCCGCTCCGGGCGAGGGAATAGGCCTCGGTCGCTGCCTTTGCCGGTGCTGCCCCCTTCAGGCCCGGTGTCGGAGCGACCCCGACCGGCTTGCTGGATGTGGGGTTGCTGCCGCCGAGTA
Source organism: Arthrobacter sp. UYCu512 (assembly GCF_040547075.1). Classification (NCBI taxonomy): domain Bacteria; kingdom Bacillati; phylum Actinomycetota; class Actinomycetes; order Micrococcales; family Micrococcaceae; genus Arthrobacter; species Arthrobacter sp. UYCu512. The sequence continues at coordinate 252,348 of NZ_JBEPPA010000004.1, read as the reverse complement.
CTTCAGTGAACAACGGTTCCGGAGTTGTCACGGTCTGCGACTCGACCGTCGGAGGGGAAGTCGTTGTCGCGGCCGGACGGGGCGTCTGGGCCGGCGCGGCAGTCGCCGAGGGGGAGCTCGCAGTCGAGGGCGCGGTGCTGGACGCAGGACTCGGGGCGGCAGTCGGCTCGGCCGTGGTGGCCGCTCCCGGGGAAGCAGCCGCGGTTGGCGTCGCCACGGGAGCGGGCTCTGCGAGGGCAGTCGGGAGCGGCACGGCGGTCAGCGTGGCAAGGGTGACGATTAGCGCCACCAGCAGCGCAGTCGTCTTCCGTATTAGATTCAATTGGAGACTTTCATGAGACTGCCGCCGCACTGAACGCTCAGCGAGACGGCCGGGAGACCGGGAGACCGGGAGACGAGGTCAGTCTACGGACGGCGTGGACCAGGAAACGGCAACTTGCACCAAAATTTCGCCTAAAGTAGCGAATCGTTGCCTAATCCTGAGCCAGGACTGGGGAATCCCCTCCTCGGCCCGGGGTCGCTATTGCGCTAGTTCAAGCTCCAGGGCGTTCGCCTCGACGTAGTCCAGGGCGTGCCGGACGGCGCCGACACTAACAATCGAGCCGCCGAGGGGTGAGACGGTAACGCGCGGGGGAGTGGCCGTGAACCGGGGGAGCAGTTCGGTGATCCGCGGCAGCAGCACCCCGGCGGATTCAGCGACCGCGCCCCCGATCACCACCTGTTCGGGGTTGATAAAGCTCGCCACGGAGGCAATGACCCGGGCCATCCGGTCACAAATCCGGTCCAGGATGGCCAGCGCCGCAGCATCCCCGGCGGCGGCATCCTGAAAGACACGACGCGCACTCACCGTGACCCCGGGCGTGACCCCGGACCCGGAGCCGCCCTCGGCGGCGGACCATTGCCGGGCCAGGCTGGCGATGCCGTCGCTGGAGCCGACGCCTTCCACAAGGTCCAGGTAGCCCATTTCTCCGGCCGCTCCGCTGCGGCCATGGAGCAGCCGCCCGGACTCCAGCACCCCTGCTCCCAACCGTTCCCCGGCCAGCAGCACCACCAGGTCATCGACGCCGGCGCCTGAACCCCGCCAGCGTTCACCGAGCGCGGCAAGGTTCGCGTCGTTTTCCAGCAAAACCGTCCATCCGTGCAGCTCGTGCAGCGCGGAGCGGAGACCGACGTCGAACAGGCTCCAGAACTGCTGGTTCGCCAGCACCCTGCCGTCGCGGTCCACCGGCGCGGCGATTCCAGCCCCTACGGCCAGTACCCGTTCCGGGCTCGTCCCTGCGGCCGCCAGAGCGCGGCGGCAGGCATGGTCGACGATGCCGATCCGTTCCTCAGCAGGGATGTCGGCGGCTCGAAAACTTTGGCTGGAACGTCCGAGCACGGTACCGCGGAGGTCCGCGACGGCCGCGGTGGTGGTGGCTGCGCCGATATCCAGGCCCAGGACAAAACCAGCCCGGGAATTGAGCTCGAAGCGTCGGGCGGGGCGTCCTTTGCGGGGGTTTGCGGGTTGTTCCGCACCGCGGGCGTCCACTTCGCTGATCCAGCCGCGCCGGATCAGGTCTTCGCAGACGGCAATGACGGATGCCCGCGTCAGCCCGGTCCGGGCCATCAGCTCTGTCCCCGTGGCCACCTCCGTCGCGCGGATGACGCCGAGCACGGACCTTGCGTTAACCCGGCGCAGCAGCTGGGGGGTGGCGGCGGCAGTCGGCTGCAAATGTTGACCTCTTCCGGATCCGGACCCATAATTGTTCAGGCAATATATTTAGCTTGTATCTAAATTACCAGAACCCGTCCCGAGCCCCGGAGGATAACCACCTTGTCCAATACCGCCACGCTGGCAACCCTGTCCGGTTCCGAACTCGCCGCCGACCCCAACTGGTGGCGCCAAGCATCCGTGTACCAGATCTACCCGCGCAGCTTTGCGGACTCCAACGGCGACGGCCTGGGTGACATCAAGGGCATCACGGCCAAGGTTCCGTACCTGAAAGAACTCGGGATCGACGCCGTCTGGCTCTCCCCGTTCTACCCTTCGGCACTGGCCGACGGCGGCTACGACGTCGACGACTACCGCGACGTCGACCCCAAGCTCGGCACGCTGGCGGACTTCGACGAAATGTCTGCGGCGCTGCACGCCGCCGGCATTAAGTTGATCGCGGACATCGTCCCGAACCATTCCTCCAACCGGCACGAATGGTTCAAAGAGGCCCTGGCAGCTCCGCGCGGCTCCGACGCCCGGGAGCGCTACATCTTCCGGGATGGCAAGGGCGAAAACGGCGAGATCCCGCCGTCGGACTGGGAATCCGTCTTCGGCGGGCCGGCCTGGGAACGCATCACCGAGCCGGACGGCACCCCGGGCCAGTGGTACATGCACATTTTCGCCAAGGAACAGCCGGACCTTAACTGGGCCAACCGCGAGATCCGCGACGATTTCCTCAAGACCCTGCGTTTTTGGTCCGACCGCGGTGTGGACGGCTTCCGCGTCGACGTGGCCCACGCCCTGACCAAGGACCTCACCGAGCCGTTGCTGTCCAAGGTCGAGTTGAGCGAGGCCAACAGTGGAATTGACGGCTTCGACGACGGATCGCACCCGTTCTGGGACCGCGACGAGGTCCACGAGATCTACGTCGAATGGCGCGAGGTCTTCAACGAATACAACCCTCCCCGCACCGCCGTGGCCGAAGCCTGGGTCCATGCCAGCCGCCGCGGCCGCTACGCCAGCCCCGAGGGCCTGGGCCAGGCGTTCAATTTCGACCTGCTCCAGGCCGACTTCGACGCTGACGAGTTCCATGAAATCATCACCCGCAACCTCGCCGAAGCCACCGAATCCGGTGCCTCCTCCACGTGGGTGTTCTCCAACCACGACGTCGTCCGGCACGCCACCCGCTACGGCCTGCCCCAGGGTGGCGGTAAGCACGCCAAGGGCCAGGACGGCAAGGGCTGGCTGCTGGCCGGCGCCCCGGCCGGGGAACTCGACGTCGAGCTCGGACTGCGCCGCGCCCGCGCCGCCACACAGCTGATGCTGGCGCTGCCGGGTTCCGCGTACCTGTACCAGGGCGAGGAGCTCGGACTGCAGGAGGTGGGGGACATCCCCGATTCGGAACGCCAGGACCCCACCTTCTTCCGGAACAAGGGTGTGGAGGTCGGCCGCGACGGCTGCCGCGTGCCACTGCCCTGGACCGCCGAGGGCACCTCCTTCGGCTTCGGCGACGGCGGCGCGCACCTGCCGCAGCCGGCGTGGTTCAGCCGTTACGCTGTCGCGGCCGAGGACGGTGCGGAAGGTTCCACCCTTGAGTTCTACCGCCGGGCCTTGAAGCTGCGCCGTGAACTGCAGACTTCGGAGGAACTGGAATGGCTCGAAACCGGCAACGCCCGTGTCCTCCACTTCCGCCGCCCCGGCGGCTGGCAGGTCGTCACCAACTTCGGCGACGAACCCGTTGAACTTCCGGCCGGGTCGGTCCTGCTCAGCAGCGGGCCGCTCGAGGGGAATCTCCTGCCGGGCAGCACTACCGCCTGGCTGCGGTGAGCTCCCGGGACGGAAACGGGGCAGCAGGTCGTAGCGGCCAAGAGCTGATCTACGGCTGCATGGGCCTGGGCGGCAGCTGGTCTCCGGAACCGTACGCGTCCGCCGACGTGGACGAGGCGGCGCTGGCCGTGGACGCTGCCCTTGAGGTTGGCATCACCTTGTTCGATCATGCCGACATCTACCGTGGCGGCAAGTCCGAAGCCGTGTTCGGCGAGGTGCTGGCGCAGACCCCCGGGCTGCGGAACCGGATCCGGCTGCAGACCAAGTGCGGCATCCGGCTCAACGAGCAGGGTCTTGAGACGTACTACGACCTGAGCCGGGGCGGGATCCTGACGAGAGTCAATGAAAGCCTCTCCCGGCTCCGGACGGACTACGTGGACGTGCTGATGCTGCACCGCCCCGATCCGCTGATGGACCCCGCCGAGGTGGCCTCCGCCGTCGGCCAGTTGATGGCCGAAGGCAAGGTCCGGGCCGTGGCGGTATCCAATATGTCCGGGGCGCAGATCGAGGTCCTGCAGGACCGGCTCGAAACCCCGGTCATCGCCAACCAGTTGGAGATGAGCCTGCGCCAACGCGCCTGGCTGGAGAGTACGGTGCTGGTCAACCATGCCGAAGGAGCGGACTACAGCTTCCCGCACGGCACGGTGGAACACTGCGGCCGGCACGGCATCGCCCTGCAGGCCTACGGTTCCCTGGCCCGGGGGCTCTACACCGGAGCGCCGGCCACAACGCCGTCGCCGGCGGAGGAAGTAACCAGCCATCTGGTGGCCGAGCTGGCCACCCGGAAGGGCGTCGCCGGGGAATCGATCGTGCTGGGCTGGCTGATGAAGCACCCGGCCGGGATTGCCCCGGTGATCGGGACTGCGAAGCCGGAACGCATCCGGGCCTGTGCTGATGCCGCAGCAGTGGCCGCTGGCATGACCCGGGCCGAGTGGTACCGGCTGTGGGTGACGGCCCGCGGCAGTAACATCCCGTAACTGGCGACATTAACATCCCGTAGCTTGTGACTTTGCTCGTATTGGTCCGTCTCGAAGGCGGAATACTTGGCTGGGGACGGCCTCGAACGGATAGCGTAGACCCATGACTTCCACCACCACCGCCGGGACTGTCCGGCCTCAACGCAACATTCCAGCTGAGATCGCCCGTTCCTGGCTGCTGGTCAACGCTATGAAACCCGAACTCTTCGACCCGTCGGCCGTTTCCCGCGCGGACGCCATCATCCTGGACATCGAGGATGCGGTGGACCCGTCCCAGAAGGATGCCGCCCGCGGCCACGTCGTGGACTGGCTGACTGCCGGCGGCAGTGCCTGGGTCCGGGTGAACGACGCTACCAGCCCGTTCTGGGCCGACGATCTGGCCGGTCTCCGGGGTACCCCGGGCCTACTCGGTGTGATGCTGGCTAAGACCGAGTCCGCGGACCAGGTCACCGAAAGCTTCCACCGGATGGACGGCAAGACGCCGGTCATCGCGCTCGTCGAGTCTGCCGTGGGCATCGAGGAAGCCAACAACATCGCCAAGGCCCAGGGCGCGTTCCGCCTCGCGTTTGGCTCCGGCGACTTCCGCCGCGACACGGGTATGGCGGCCACCCCTGAGGCGATGGCCTACCCGCGGGCCAAGCTGGTCGTGGCAAGCCGGGTCGGGAACCTGCCTGGCCCCATCGACGGCCCCACTGTCGGCACCAACCACCCGATCCTGCGCGAACAGACCGGGATCACGGTGATGATGGGCATGACTGGCAAGCTCTGTCTCGCCGTCGATCAGACCAACGTCATCAACGAGGTCATCAGCCCAACGCCGTCGGATGTCGCCTGGGCCACCGACTTCATGGCCGACTTCGAGGCCAGCGGCCGCGTCATCCGCGACGGTTCGGACCTCCCGCGCCTGGGCCGCGCCGAGAAGATCATGAAGCTCGCGGTAGCCTTTGGGGTGCAGCCGGCCGTCTAGGCAATCGCACCAAGCAGACCCCGTGACCAATCCCCGTTCTCTGGTCCGCGGGTCTTTTGGGATGCCGGGCCGGACGACCCGGCAGCATCGCAGGACCCCGACGGCGGGCGCCCGGCGATGCGCCTGCAGGACCCTGACGGCGGCTTCACCGAACTGCCGCTCGACGCCGGAAGAAGGTGGGGAACTAGGAGTTCCAACTGGTTGATTTAGCGTGGCGGCTCCGCGTCTCAGGCAAGGCCCCATTAGCCTTCTCGAGGGAGGGCATGCTCGGCATGGCCGAAATCGAGAAAGGAAGTCAGGTGGCTAATCGACCCAAATGGGCAGCTGGTGCCGGCAGTAACGCCTGGGCAATCATTTTGGGACTTGTGGCCGTCGTGCTTGCGGGTTTTTTGTTCTGGGTGACTTCCCACGACGAGTGGTTCGAGGGGGCATTGCCCCTTCAGACGACGCTAAATCAGATTGCAGGCCTCGTTATTGCGTCCGGGCTCCTGTCCGTAGGCTGGGAATTGGTAGGTCGGCGTCACTTCGCGGCTGAAATTTTGGCCAATGCCCAGTTGAGTGCGGAGGTCGTTGACGCAGGGCTCCTGCGATTAACGGATCAGTACTTGGACGATATTGAATGGTCTGAGCTGTTCGACGGCGTGTCGAAAATCGACATCGCGGTAGCATACGGGAGAACGTGGCGAAACACGCATTCCGCGCGATTGAGGGCTGTTGCTCGACGACCGGGGACTAGGATACGCGTCTTCCTGCCGGATCCGGACGACGACCTGACAATGCGCGTGCTTGCAAACCGATTTGATACGACAGTCGAGGCGCTGCAGGAGACAGTCCGCGAGTCTGTCCGAGCATTTAGCGACCTCAAACAGGAAGGCGGCGGCGACGTTGAGGTCTACGTAAGAGCGGGTGACGCAGTTTTCAGCTGTTACCGCTTCGACAACCGTGCTGTCATGACGATGTACTCACACGGAAGAAAACGTCGTACGTCCGTGCCAACATTTGTAGTAAGGAGCGGCAAGTTGTATCAGTTCGTCTACGACGAATTTGCCGCAATCGAAGATCAGAGCCGGCAGATGTTTCCGGTTCCGAGTTAGTGAGGTGACTGTTGTGATTGTCAGTGATACCGCAGTGGAGGTTCACAAGGCCGATCTGCCGCGTGATTTCTTCGAGCAGGCGAGGTCCGGTGCAGTCGTGGCGTGTGATATCGAGACCTCTGGTCTGAACTGGAGAACGGACAGAATCGGAACGTGTCAGGTTGCAGTACAGGATCGTGTCGTCGTCGTGGTGATGAGTCAAGGCGTCCACCCGCCGCTTCTCGCGGCTCTCCTCGAAGACGATGACGTGCGGAAGGTGTTTCACCATGCACCATTTGATCTACGCTTCATGACCTACCAATGGGGGATTACCGCCAGAAACGTGGCCTGCACGAAGATCGCTTCAAAAATCCTGTCTCCTGAACTGAGCGGAGGCGAGCATAGCCTCAAACCTGTGCTGCAGCGACACCTGAATGTCAAGATCAAGAAGGACCTTCAAGTCTCGGACTGGCTCGCTTCGACATTGACGGCCGCCCAACTCGATTATGCTGCCGTAGACGTGGCACACCTGATACGGCTCTACGGAAGTTTGGCCTCCAAGTGCCGCGATGCTGGATTACACGCCCAACTCGAGGATTCCTACTCGTATCTTCCTACGCGCGTGAGTCTGGACCTACGAGGATCTGGCGACGTATTCGCGTACTAGTGACTCCCGGGTAAGACAGGTCCTCGGTACTGCCCGAAGCCGCCGCGGGAGCCCGGTTCTGCGCCCGGCCCGGTAGACTGGCGCGGTGCTGAAAGAATTCTGGGAGTCCGCGCCAACCACGTACAAGGTGCTGGTTTTCAGTGCCATGGCTCTGCTTGGCGTGGGCATAGTCCTGAACCTGATCGGCAACAACACCGGCAACCAGTCCCTGGCGGTCTCCTCCCTTGCCGTGATCGGATTGGGCCTGATCCTGCATCTTGCCGGCCTTGTGGTCCGCGGCCAGGCGATCCGGAAAAACCTCAAACGATAGCGGCGGCATTCCGTTGGACGTGGCTGCGGGCGTGCGCCACGGCCTCGGGCAGCGACGTGAACAGGTGTTTGTGGTGGCGCAGCGAGCGGATGACCCCGACGTTGGTTACGAGCTCCAGGTGTTGGGGCTGGACGCCCTTCAAGAGGACTGTCACGCCGCGAAGTTCGAGCGCGGAGATGACCTCCACCAGCGTGTGAGCACCTGTAGCGTCGAGCATCCGTACCTGCGAAAGCCGGATGATGGCCACCTGAATGTCCTTGACTTGGCTGATTTCCTGCAGGACCCGTTCCGCGGCGCCGAAGAACATGGCCCCGTCCAGCCTGAAGATGGCGATGTGCTCGTCCCCGTCCTCTGGGGGTGCCGGAATCTGCTCGCGCTTCACCCCGCTGAGCGAGGCGAATTTCCGCAGTGTGAAGAGGGCGGCGGCGACCAGGCCGATCTCGATGGCCACAATGAGGTCGAAGGCCACTGTAATAACGGCTGTCAGGACGAACACAAAAGCGTCGGCGCGGGTGGAGCGCAGGATGGCGGTGACCGTGTGCCGTGACACCATCCGGCTGGCCGTCACCATCAGGATCCCGGCCAGGACCGCCAGCGGGATCTTCCCGACCAAAGCTGCCGCCGCATAGATGATGGCCAGGAGCACCAAGGCGTGCACGATCGCGGAGAGCCTCGTTTTGGCTCCCGAGCGGACGTTGACAGCGGTCCGGGCGATGGCGCCCGTGGCAGGCATGCCGCCGAAGAACGCGGCCGCAATAGAGGCGAGTCCCTGGCCCATCAGCTCTCGGTCCGGGCTGTATACCCCGGAGGGCCGGCCGTCGGGGCCCACCATGCCGGCGGCTACCCGGGCGGAGAGCAGGGATTCGATGGCGGCCAGCATCGCGATGGATACTGCGGGCATCAGCAACGAGCCCAGCGCGGCCGGGTTCAGCGCCGGGAGCGAGGGTGCGGGCAAGGAATGCGGCAGGGCGCCGATCCGCGGAATCTGCAGTTGCAGTACTTCAGCGGCGACGGTGGCCAGGAGTACAGCGATCAGGCTTGCGGGCAGCGCCTTGTTCAGTTTCGGCAGAAGAAGCATCACGGCGGCGACGCCGGCGACGACGGCCAGCGTCTGCAGGACGGTGGGCGCCGTGGCCCGTGAGGCGCTCTCGAAAGCAGCCAGCACGGTATTGTGCCCTGGTATTGCCTGCGTGCCCGTGGCGAGCGGCACCTGCTGAAGGAAAATAATGGCAGCGATGCCGAGCGTGAACCCCTCGACCACCGGCCACGGGATGAAGGCCACGGCCCGGCCCAGTCCGCTTAGGCCCAGGATCACCACCAGCAGTCCGGCCAGCAGGGAGACCAGGGCAATGCTGCCGGCGCCGTTGGCGGCAACAACCGGGGCCAGCACCACAACCATCGCGCCGGTGGGGCCGGAGACCTGGACGTGGGAGCCGCCCATGACCGCGGCCACCAGCCCGGCCACAACGGCGGTGATGAGTCCGGCCTCGGCGCCGACGCCCGAGCTCACTCCGAAGGCCAGGGCCAGCGGCAAGGCGACGATGCCCACGGTGATTCCCGCCAACAGATCCGTCTTCCAGGACGAACGCAGCCCCGCATAGTCCCGGCGGGACGGCAGGAACCTGCTGAGCTGATTCAGTGCGGCGCTCATGAAGTGGGACTCTTCAGATGCTCGCTGGGAAGTGTCTGCGCGAGTTTAAGCTGTTCGTTGGAACCGGCCAGGCTGTCGAGCAGGAACGCCCGGGCAATGGCCAGGAGCTCGGCGATCTTTGGATGGGCCAGCCGGTAGGTCACGGCGTTGGCGGTTCGGGTGGAAGTCACCACCCCATGCCTGCGCAGCGTAGCGAGGTGCTGGGACAGGTGGGATGCCTCAAGCCCCGTCTCGGCCAGCAGGTAGCTGACGGGAGCCGAGTTATCCGGTGCAGCCGAGAGCAGTTCGAGCACGCGGATCCGCGCCGGGTGGGCGAGGGCCTTGAACAGGTTCGCCTTGATCTCGTAGAGAGGGGTTTGCGCCGGCGAAATCATTACTGCCTGTGCTTTCTTGTCGGCGCGGATCCGGCGGGCGGACTTGGCGGAGGACATCAGTTGATGACTTGATGTTTTCATCATACCGTAATTGCTGTCTCTGTGCATCTGCATGTCTTCGACGCAGTCCACCCGTGGCCTGACGCTAGGCTGGAACCCATGACTATCAATCCGGATCTGCAGGGACGCAACTACCCTGCCCAAGAGGTGTACGACGTCGGCCGCGAGAAAATCCGCGAGTTCGCCCGCGCGGTCAAGGCCACCCACCCCGCCCACTTCGATGTGGATGCGGCCAAAGCCCTGGGCCACAGCGACCTGGTGGCGCCACCTACCTTCGCGATCATTGTCGCCCAACGGGCCGACGCCCAGCTGGTCGAAGACCCGGACTCCGGCATCGACTTCTCCCGGGTGGTCCACGCGGACCAGCGGTTCGTCCACCACCGGCCAATCCTTGCCGGGGACAGGCTCGTGGCAGAACTGCACGTCGACGGCGTTCGTGCCATGGGCGGGGGAGCCATGATCACTACGCGGTCGGAAATTTTCGCCCTTGCCCCGGTGGCCGGCGCCGCAACGGAGCGGGAAGCCGTGGCCACGGCCACCTCCTCCATCCTGGTCCGCGGAGAGGGACAGTAGACATGACACCGATACTCACAGAGCTCGCGGTCGGCCACAACATCGGCAGCCGCCACATCGAGATCTCCCGCACGGACCTGGTTAAGTACGCGGGCGCGTCCGGTGACTTCAACCCCATTCACTGGAACGAGGCCTTCGCTACGGGCGTGGGATTGCCTGGTGTCATTGCGCACGGGATGTTCACCATGGGCTCTGTCGTCCAGCTCGTCACCGACTGGGCCGGCGACCCCGCCGCCGTCGTGGATTTTCAGACCCGATTCACCAAGCCGGTCCCGGTGTCAGACACCACAGGGACGGCCGCGGCCGGCGCCGTGCTCGAAATCAGCGGTGCCATCGGGGCGATCGACGCCGACGCAGGCACCGCCCGGGTAGACCTCACCGTTATTTCGGCCGGCCAGAAAGTACTGATGAAGGCCCAAGCCGTCGTCAGGCTGGCGTAGGCGCATGACGACGCCGTGAACGTGCGCACAGTCCAGACTGCGGAGGTCACGCACTGGCGCAACGCCGTTGTTGTTGCGTATGCGGTCAGCGGCATCGCGTTCGCCACCTGGGTGTCCCGGCTGCCGGCCATCCGCGACGGACTGGACCTCACCCCGGGAAATGTGGGGCTCCTGCTGCTGTGCCTGACCCTGGGATCCTTTATCTCCGTCTCCGCGTCCGGGCTGATCGTGCTGCGGTTCGGGTCGAAGCAGACCATCCGGATTGGCAGCATCACGGTGGGATCCGGTCTGGTGCTCGCAGGCCTGGGAACCTCCGTCCTGGTCAATCCGCTCGTTGTCGCCGCGGGGCTGGCCGTCATCGGCCTCGGCACAGCGAGCTGGAACACGGCCTCCAACGTCGAGGGTGCTGCTGTCGAACGCGCCGTCCGCAGGCACATTATGCCCCGGCTGCATGGTGCCTTCAGTCTGGGTACCGTCGCCGGCGCCGGCACCGGTGCCTGGGCGGCGGGGGCCGGTGTGCCCGTGTTCTGGCACTTCGCCGGTGTGGGGCTGCTGGTGGCCGGCTCCGTGGCCACCGCCGCTTTATGGTTCCGCGCGGACAGTACCCCGATCGAACCCGGCCTGGGCTTCACGCCGGCCACACCGGATACCTTCGATGACCCCTCCACCGGGCCGATACCCCTCATCAGGCTTGAGGCGGACCGGCCGGAGGCTCCGCTGGACAACAAACGCCAGATCGCCCAGGCCTGGCGGGACCGGCGGACCCTTCTGCTGGGTGTGCTTGTGCTGGGGCTCGCTCTCGCGGAGGGCGCGGCCGGGGACTGGGTGGCCCTGGCGCTCGCCGATGGCCACGGCCAGTCCGACGCCGCGGGTGCCGCCGGCTACGGGCTTTTCGTTACGTTTATGACGGTGGGACGCTTTGCCGGCACAGTGGTCCTGGACCGCTTTGGCCGTGTCCCGGTGATGCGCTGGTGCGCGGCCCTGGCGGTGCTGGGCCTGGGTTTGTTCGTCTTCGCGCCGGCGCCGTGGGTGGCCTACGTGGCCTTGGCGGTCTGGGGACTGGGCGCCTCACTGGGCTTCCCGGTGGGCATGTCCGCCGCCGCCGACGATCCCCTCAAGGCAGCCGCCCGGGTTTCCGTGGTCTCCACGATCGGTTACGGCGCATTCCTCTGCGGGCCCCCGTTGCTGGGTTTGCTCGCGGAACACGTTGGCATCCTGCACTCCCTGCTGGCCGTGATGGTGATGCTGGCGGTCAGCTTCCTGCTCTCCCCGGTGGCCCGGAAGATCGACCAGCGACCTGCTTAGGGGACTCCGGCCATACCCGGCTAGGCTGGTCAGGTGACCCAGACATTGCTCTCTGCCCTTACCACGGCCGCCGTCGGTGGCCCCGCCGGCACCCTGATCGAGGCCCGCACCGAGGCCGAAATCATCGAGGCCGTCCGCTCAGTGGATGCTGCCGGTGAGCCATTGCTGATCCTCGGGGGCGGCTCCAACCTGCTCGTGTCCGACGACGGCTTCCCCGGCACCGTAGTGAAGATCGCCTCGGAAGGGTTCACGGTCAACGCGGAGGACTCCTGCGGCGGCGTCGCCGTCGTCGTCCAGGCCGGCCACAACTGGGATGCCCTCGTGGAACACGCCGTGCTGCACGCCTGGTCCGGGATCGAAGCGCTCGCCGGGATACCGGGCGCCACGGGCGCCACCCCGGTCCAGAACGTCGGTGCCTACGGCGCGGACGTTTCCCAGACCATCGCCGCCGTCCGGACCTGGGACCGGCAACGTCAGGCCGTGCAGACCTTCACCAACTCGGAGTTGAAGTTCGGCTACCGCGATTCGATCCTCAAACAAACCACTGTCAACGGCTCCCCGCGCTATGTGGTGCTCACGGTCGAGTTCCAACTGCCGCTGGGCCGGATGAGCGCCCCTATCCGCTACGCCGAGCTCGCCCGCGCACTGGGCGTTGAGGTGGGCCAGCGGGCCTATTCCAACGATGTCCGCCGTGAGGTGCGCCGGCTCAGGGCGGCCAAGGGCATGGTGTGGGACCCCGCGGACCGGGACACGTACTCCACCGGATCCTTCTTCACAAACCCGATCGTGCCGGCAGCCGTAGCCGCCGCGCTGCCGGGGGACGCGCCGCGCTACCCCGGTGCCGACGGGCTAACCAAGCTCTCGGCAGCCTGGCTGATCGACCGGTCCGGTTACGGCAAGGGCTTCGGGCTGGAGCCGGACAGCGTTTCCGGCGGCCGGGCTTCGCTGTCCACCAAACACACCCTGGCGATCACCAACAGGGGAACGGCAAGCACCGCGGACCTGCTCGCGATCGCCCGCGAAGTGCGCCGCGGCGTCGTCGAACGCTTTGGGATTGAACTGCATCCGGAACCGCTGCTGATCGGCGTGGAGCTCTAAAATCCTCGACCCAAGTGCTCCCGCGCGGATCGGGTCCGGCGCCGCCGATCAGTTCCGGCTGCGGCGCCCGACGACCCGGCTGAACAACATAAACGTGAAGCCTGAGGCGGCGGCACCCTGGAAGAAGACCTGGCAAAACGCCACGGACTGGTCGCTGGGACCGCTGCGGAGCAGGAAACCGGCGCAAGCGAAGACGACCGCCCCTGCCAGCAGGGCCAGCGAACCGAGCAGGAAGCTCTGCACGGTATCGGGGAATTCACCGGGGCCGCTGCCGTCACGGGAATCACTGCCGCCATGCGCCGGATAACGCGGCTGGAGAGAAGCTGCCGTCACGAAGCTGGCCACGGTTACCGCCATGGCGACCACCGATACCAGCTGCATGGTGCTCATCAGCGGCGAGAGCCGGGTCCCGCTGGCAATGGCAACGGTGAGTCCGGCGGTCATGCCGGCAGCGCTGGAAGCCCAGCCCAGCAGGGCCAGCCGCCGGCTCAGGGGCCGCAGCAGCGGCCACATCTCACTCAAGGTCATCCATCAAGGGTAGGGAATCCGGCTGGAAGGCGGCTGGGAACGTCCCGGCAGTCGTCCTAGCATGGGGTGTATGGGAGCACCGCGGCGTTACCGGCTGACCAGGGGGATCATGGGCCGGCTGCGACTGGCCTCGCAGGGGCTGGCCGGGGCCGGATTCAGCAGCGTTCCGGCGGCCGTGCGCTCGATGCCGGCGATGCAGGCGCAGGACATGCGCTCCGTCCTCTGGGCGATTGGCCAGCGGGTGCCGGGCTCCCTCGTGGGCGATGTCCGCAACGCCCTGGACCGGGGGGAGATCGTCCGCTCCTGGCCGATGCGCGGCACCTTGCACGTGCTGGCCCCCGAAGACCTGAAGTGGGTGTTGGCCATTACCTCCGATCGGCTGATCCGCGGCCTGGCCGGGCGGCACAGGGAGCTCCGCATCTCGGCTGCGGATGTCGACGCCGCAGCCGGAACCGCTCTCCAGCTGGTCTCCGGCGGTGCAGCCGCGAGCCGGAGCGAACTCTTTAACGCCTTTGAACTCGCTGGCCAGTCCACGGCCGGCCAGCGCGGCATTCACCTGCTCGGTGCCCTCTGCCAGCGGGCCGTGCTGGTGCAGGGACCGCTGGCCGGCAACCAGCAGCTGCTGGTGGCTTTTGACGACTGGATCACAGGGTCGCGGAGCCTGGACCGGGCCGAGGGCATCGCCGAGTGGCTGCTGCGGTACCTGCGCAGCCACGGGCCCGCCACCGGGCGTGACTTCTCCTGGTGGGCGGGCATCCCGCTCGCCGAGGTCCGGGCAGCACTGGCCGACGTCAAGGGCCAGCTGGTGGAGCTGGACTTCGAGGGGACCAGCTACTGGCTCTCCCCGGAGACTGCGGCACTGCTCGACGACGGTGTCCCCGGTGCGCGCACGGTGCTCGCGCTGCCGGGCTTTGATGAGTTCCTGCTCGGTTACACCGACCGGTCGCTGGTACTGCCGCCGGAGCACGCGAACAAGATTGTGCCGGGCGGCAACGGCGTGTTCAAGAAGACCATTGTGGCCGGCGGACGGATCGTCGGCACCTGGGGTGTGACCGGCAGTGGCAGGGCCCCGGCCGCCGTACCCGAGCCGTTCGACGATGTAAATGGGCTGCGGCCTGCGGCGCAAAAGTCCTTTGAGCTGCAGGCCGCGAAGTACCGCAGATTCCTCGGCACCTGAACCGGCGTGCGCCTAGAGGTTGCCGGTGGCGATGTTGAGCATACGCCGCAGCGGTTCGGCAGCGCCCCACAGCAGTTGGTCACCGACGGTGAACGCGCTGACGTACTGGGGGCCCATCTCCATCTTCCGGATCCGGCCCACCGGAATGTTCAGCGTCCCGGATGCCGCCACCGGGGTGAGGTCTGCCATCGAGGCCTCCTTGGTGTTGGGCACCACTGTGGCCCACTCGTTGTCAGCAGCGAGGAGATTCTCGATCTCCGCTACGGTGAGGTCCTCGCGGAGCTTCAGCGTCAAGGCCTGGGAGTGCGAGCGCATTGCGCCGATCCGGACGCACAGCCCGTCCATGATGATGTGCTCATCGCCGGAAGTACCAAGGATCTTGTTGGTCTCCACCCCGGCCTTCCACTCTTCCTTGGACTGGCCGTTGCCGAGGTCCGCGTCGATCCACGGGATCAGGGAGCCGGCCAGCGGTACCCCGAACTGGCTCGCGTCAATGTTGCTGCGCTGGTGCGCCAGGACCTTGCGGTCGATCTCCAGGATGGCCGACGCCGGGTCGTCCAGTTCCGTGCTGACCTCGGCGTTGAGTGTGCCGAACTGGCTCAGGAGCTCACGCATGTGCCGGGCGCCGCCGCCGGACGCCGCCTGGTAGGTCATCGAGGTGCCCCACTCGACGAGCCCGTTTTTGAACAGCCCGCCGAGGCCCATCAGCATGCAGGAGACCGTGCAGTTGCCGCCGATGTAGTCCTTCACGCCGCCGGAGAGGCCGGCGTCGATCACGTCTCGGTTGATCGGGTCCAGCACGATGATCGAGTCGTCGTTCATCCGCAGGGTGGAGGCGGCATCGATCCACAGGCCGTCCCAGCCGCGGTCACGCAGCGCACCGTGGACCTGTTTGGTGTAGTCGCCGCCCTGGGCTGTCACGATGATGGGCAGCTTCGCCAGGGTCTCGACGTCGAACGCATCCTCGAGGGTGCCGGCATCGCCCCCGGCGGGACCGGCCAAGGATGGGGCCGCCCCTCCCGCGTTCGAGGTGGAGAAGAAGACCGGGTTGATGGTGGCGAAGTCGCCCTCGTCCTGCATACGCTGCATCAGGACGGAGCCGACCATGCCACGCCAACCGACCAGTCCAACGGACGGGGTAGCTGCTGTAGTCATTAGCCCAGTTTAGGCTTTGCCGGCGCCGGGGCGCAGTCGGTTACGTCATCGCGTCCCGGTCCGGGATCACCCAAGGGGCCGGGGGAGGTTGCGGACCGTGCGCAATTTCTCCGCCCGGCGCTCCTTGGCGTAGCTCGTCCAGGCGACCAGCGGCACCAGCACTCCCACCGGGATGGTCCACCAGATGTCACCGAGAATCTCCCAAGTGCCGTCAATCGCAATCCGTGCCAGGCCGTAGGCGACACCGCCGGCGAAGAGCGAGGCCAGGACGGCGAGGAAGAGCAGGCCGCCGGAGGAGCTGACGGGTTTGACCAGCCCATGGCCGTCATCCTTGCGGACTCCGTACTCGTCCGGGGTGTAAGCGATCAGTTCGCCGTTCGCGCCCCGGCGGTGGATCCGGCCGTCTTCCCCGGTCCGGGCTCCCGTGTAGCCAGGTTCCGGTGGTACGTCCGAACTACGCCTGGCCACGGGACACCTCAATGGCCCGGAGCAGTCCGCCGTCGTCCAGGCCTTCGGTTTCCGCGACCTTGTCCTGGGCGAAGTCGGGGACTCCGGTCGTCCACGAACCTTCCTCGCGCCGGACCAGCAGGTGCTGCTCGGTATCGAGAGTCTTGAACACGAGATAGGCAGAGCCTCCGGCATTCTGCTCGATGTGCTGGCGCACCAGGCGGAGGGTCGCTTCGGCAGAGCTGATGCTGGTGTCCTGGGCGAAGACGAACCAGGTGCCCAGCAGCCGCGGCTGCAGCATGAGGGCCACTCCGGGGGCCTCGATCAGCACCACGTTGTCCATCGCGTCCCCGGTCAGCAGGGAAACTTCGGTCCAGCGGGTTGCCTGCCCCAGGGCCGTGGCCACCGCGGACGCGACGCCGTTGACTCCGAGGTCACCGTCATCATCAATGGTGGCCATGTCCCGCGCCATCAGGGACGATGCGCCTGCCGTGGACAGGGTGAGATCATCCACCATGTCTTGGGCGCGGAAAACGCTTACCGAACGGTCCCTCGCCGGCCCCTCGAAGACGTTGAGCAAATAGGCAAACTCGCCCACGCCGAAGCCGATGACGTCGATGCCGAGCCGTGGCTCCTGCTGTGTCTGATCCTGAACGCTCATGTGAGTCTCCTAATCCCCGAAGCCGAAGAACTTGGCCACGGACTTTCCGGCGTCTTTGACGTTATCCGCGGCATCGCTGACGAACTTGCCTGGATCCTGGACCGCGTTGACGATTCCTTCGCCGACGTTTTTGCCGACGCTGCTGATCGTGTCCCAGTTTTCGTAGATGGCTATTCCCACGCTGGCAACTTGGCAGACGGTCCCGGCGGGCGGCGGCAAAAAGCAGCCGACCCCGAGGAGTCCCTTGCCGGCGCTGGCCATCCCGCCCTTGACGTCGCCATCGGCGAAACTCCGCACCGAGTCGACGGCGCTGAAGCCGACGCCGGCCCAGCCGAGGCCCCTCGCGAGGCCGGACTTCCCCAGCCACTCCAGCTTGGTGCCGGCACCAAGCCACGGCTTCTCCGCGAAGACCTTTTCGAATTTGCCCAGCGGCCCGACATACTTGTCCAGGTTCCGCAGCGAGACGATGTCTGAGGCTTTGTCGACGGCGGCGAGGCCCCGATTTGTTGCTGCGGAGCTTTTCAGCAGCTTATCGAGGGCCGGGTTGCTGATCAGGCGGTGCGGGGCGAAGCCGGGACCGCCGATCCGGTGCTTGCCCTGCACAAAGGACTTGACGAAATCCGCGCGCTGGTTCTTCAGCACCCAGCCGAACTGGCCGGCATGCTTGGCGAGGGTCAGCGGTGCCTTGAGGTATTTCTGGATCTGCATCCCGGCCCTGATGCCGCCAATGCCGCCGGCGACTGCACCGCCGAGCAGCGGCCCGATGCCACCGCCGTTGCTGCTGCCGTGGCTGCCGCCGAGCGGACCGGGCCCGCCGCCGGCCCCGGCGGCGGTAACACTGGCTTTCTCCTGCTGGTCGGCGTGGGTCAACAGCCGCTTGGACTCTTCCTTGAGGGCCTGGGCGGTCCTTTGGATCAGGGCACGGTGGCTGCCGTTCCACTCGGAGGTGAAGCGGGCGCCGTCGGCTCCCTTCCAGGACGTGTTGCCGTTGATGGCCGACGTCAGCGTGCTCGACTGCCGGAGCAGCGTTTCGGACGTCTTGCCGAACTGTTGTGCAAGCGTGCGCAACTGGGCGACGTCGGCGCCCCACAAGTTTCCTGCCATAGCGGCTCCCCCTCTTCGTGCATCAGCCTAACCGGCTGCGACCGGGACCTGGTGTATTCCGGCGTGTGTATTCAACCGGCACCAATCTAACCGCAACACTCGTGCGCGGCGATGGGGTGTTCTCCCCATCAGGTCCCGGCCGGCGTCGGGGGCCCGGCCGCTAGTCGCCCTGTCGCTCCGTGAGCAGGTTCTGCTTGCGTCTGCGCAGGACAAAAAATGCCCCGAAGGCAAAGGCCTGGGTGACCACCACGAGCACGATCGCACCGGCAATCTTGTCCCCGCCCAGGATCATGGTCAGCCCCACGACAGCGGACAGCAGCGCGAGCAGCGGGAGCAGCATGTAGCCGAGGACAAAAAGGAGTTCGGGTTTCGTCAGCATCGCTTAGGCCTCCGTCCGGCGCCACACGTTGATGCGGTAGCGGGCGCCGTTTCCGGCGGTCTCCCAGCCGTCGGCCGGCAGGCTTCCGTCCAAGGTCCAGTCGTACCCAAGCTCGGGGGCGAAGGTGTCGCCCTCCGTGCTGGCGTCGATTGTGGTGATAACGGCGACATCGGCGAGGTCCATGGACTGGGCGTAGATGTTGCCGCCGCCGACAATCCAGACCATGTTGTTGCCCGGTGCGAACTGGGACTCAAGGAGTGCATCGTCCAGTGAGGCGACGGCGGTGGCGCCCGCCGCGGACGGAGTTTCGCCCCAGCCGCGCTGGCGGGTGATAACAATATTGGTCCGCCCGGGCAGCGGGCGGTACTTGTCCGGAAAGGATTCCCATGTCTTCCGGCCCATGATGACGGGGTGGCCTGTCGTGAGCCGGGTGAAGTGTGCCATGTCCTCGGGCAGGCGCCACGGCATTCCGCCGTCCTGGCCGATGACACCGGTACTGGTTTGGGCCCACACCACGCCGAGCCCGGTGAGGGCTGCCAGCCTGGTGGAAAAATCCGCGGGCTGCGCGGTCTGTATATTGTCGTCGCTCATACGGCTATCGGGGCCTTAATCGTCGGGTGGTGCCGGTATCCGACCACTTCGAAATCATCGAGGGTGTAGTCGAAGATGGACTCCGGCTTACGGGCGAACGCCAGCTGCGGGTAGTCATAGGGCGTGCGGGTGAGCTGCTTGAGAACCTGGTCCATGTGGTTGTCGTAAACGTGGACGTCGCCGCCGGTCCAGACAAATTCGCCCGGTTCCAGGCCAGTCTGCTGGGCGATCATGCAGGTGAGCAGGGCATACGAGGCGATGTTAAACGGCACACCCAAAAAGGTGTCCGCGGAACGCTGGTAGAGCTGGCAGGAGAGTTTGCCGTCGGCCACATAGAACTGGAAGAACGCGTGGCACGGCGGGAGAGCCATGTCTTTGAGCTCGGCGACGTTCCAGGCGGAGACGATGTGCCGGCGCGAGTCCGGGTCGGTTTTGAGGTTCGCGATTAGTTCGGCGATCTGGTCGATGTGGCCGCCGTCGGGAGTCGGCCAGGAGCGCCACTGGACGCCGTAGACCGGTCCGAGTTCGCCGTCGGCGTCGGCCCATTCGTTCCAGATGGTGACACCCTGGTCCTGCATCCACTTCACATTCGTGTCCCCGCGGAGGAACCACAGCAGCTCGACCGCGACGGACTTGAAGTGCACTCGTTTGGTGGTGACCAGGGGGAAGCTTTTGCTCAGATCGAAGCGCATCTGGCGGCCGAACACACTCAAGGTGCCGGTGCCGGTCCGGTCGGATTTGTGCGTGCCGTGTTCGATGACATCGCGCAGCAAGTCTTCATAGGGTGTTGGGATGCTCACGTTCCCAGTCTACTGAGAAGTCGCCGCAGGTCCTTATCCATCGTGCCGGCATTACCGGCGGCAGGTCACACGGCTTAGTCGTCGAAGGGCCTGAACCGCTCGACGGCGACCACTTTGTCCCCGCTGTGGTGCGCCACATGGCACACCACAATCTCGCCGGGGGCCAGGAACGGTTCCTCCTCCGGGAGCTGGGCGCGCAACCGGGAACCCATGTGCTTTCCGAGCTGGGCGAACACGGTAGGCAGCGCCGGGCGGTGGGTGCACAGCGCCACGGCCCGCTGTTTGTCAAAGAGGTCTTCGACGGCGGCGGCAGTCTTGTGCGGATGGCGGCCGTGACGGTGTTCCGTAAGGGCTTCATTAAGCTTTACTTTCGCATCCGAAGCCTTGGCGTACGGGGCGATGGTGGCCACACACCTCAACCACGGACTTGAAACTATCCGCAGTGGTTTCCATGCCTGCAGGAGCCGGCCCACCGCCTGCGCCTGCCGCATCCCGGTGGCGGCCAGCGGCCTGTCCCCTTCGGCTTTGGACCATGAGGAGCGCGGTTTGGCCTTGGCGTGGCGCACCACCAGCAGCGGCCAGGTCTTCAGCTCACCCCGGGAATGGGCGCCCGCCAGGTGCTCAAGCGGGGCGATGTCGCTCGGGTTGCTCAGCAGCGTCGCTGCCTTCTCCGGCGAGCACCACATCACGCTGTCCACTTCCTTGCCGTCCGGCCGGAGCGGGGCGCCGTCGACGTCGACGGCCCAATAATGGACCACCTTCAGCCCGGCGGGGACGTGATAGTGGATGGCGGGCAAGGGGATGCCCAGCGGCGCCGTCAGCCCGATTTCCTCCTCGACCTCCCGGGCTGCACATTCGGGTACGGTCTCGCCCGGGTCGATCTTGCCTTTGGGCCAGGACCAGTCGTCATAGCGCGGGCGGTGGATCAGCAGGACCTGAAGCTGGCCTTTGTCACCCGGGGTGACGCGCCAGGGCAGGGCGCCCGCCGCCACCACGGCAATTGCTTCGCCGGGATGGTCGCTCTGGTCGGCAACCGGTGCATCGCTACTCAATGCCAGAGCCCCTACCGCAGCCCGGAGGTGCGCTGCCGCGAGCGGGAATTGAGCAGCCAGGACTGAATGTCGCCGAGGTCCTGACCGTCTTCGGCGAGATGGTGGCGGGTCCACTCCGCCTGGTTGTTGAGGTGCCAGCTGGCGGTGCCAGGATCCATGTAGCGGCGCAGCAGATCCATCACGTATGTTGTGTCGTCCCCGCTGGTTAGCTGAACCAGGGCCTCGACGCGGCGGTCAAGGTTCCGGTGCATCATGTCCGCTGAACCGATGTAGACCACCGGATCCCCGCCGTTTGCGAAGGCGAAAACGCGGGAGTGCTCCAGGAAGCGGCCCAGCACGGACCGGACAGTGATGTTCTCGCTCAGCCCGGGCACCCCCGGCCGCAGCGAGCAGATGCCGCGGACGATGATGTCCACCGGGACCCCGGCCTGGGACGCCCGGTAGAGGGAATCAATGATTGCTTCGTCCACGATCGAGTTGACCTTGATCTGGACCCGGGCGGCGAGGCCCGCGCGGGCGTTGCGGATCTCTGTTTCGATCCGGTCGATGAGTCCTGAACGGACCGAGCGCGGTGCCACCAGAAGCCGCTTGAACGTCGATTTCGGAGCGTAGCCGGAGAGCTGGTTGAAGAGCTTGGAGAGGTCCTCGCCTACCTGCTCATTGGCGGTGAGGAGACCGAGGTCCTCGTAGTAGCGGGCCGTGCGGGGATGGTAATTGCCGGTGCCGATGTGGCAATACCGGCGGAGTCCGTCCACTTCCTGGCGCACCACGAGTGACAGCTTGCAGTGCGTCTTGAGCCCCACGATGCCGTAAACCACGTGGACACCGGCCTGCTCGAGCTTCCGGGCCCACGAGATGTTGGCCTGCTCGTCGAAGCGGGCCTTGATCTCGACCAGGGCCAGCACCTGCTTGCCTGCCTCGGCGGCATCGATCAGGGCGTCAACGATCGGGGAGTCGCCCGAGGTGCGGTAGAGGGTCTGTTTGATGGCCTGGACCTTGGGGTCCGACGCCGCCTGTTCCAGGAACGCCTGCACCGAGGTGGAGAACGAGTCGTAGGGGTGGTGCAGCAGGATGTCACGGCGCCGCATGGCCGCAAAGACATTCGCCGCCTTGGACGTTTCCGATTCGTTAAGGTACCGGGAGGTGTGCGGGACATGCTTGGGATAGTGCAGGTCAGCCCGATCTATTCCGGCGATGACCGAGAGGCCCCGGAGATCCAAGGGGGCCGGAACCGAATAGACCTCGGATTCCTCGACGCCCAGTTCGCGGATCAGCAACGCACGGATGTTCGGGTTGATGTCGGTGGTGACTTCGAGCCGGACCGGCGGGCCGAAGCGGCGGCGCAGCAGTTCTTTCTCGAGGGCCTGCAGCAGGTTTTCGGCGTCGTCCTCTTCGACCTCGACGTCTTCGTTTCGGGTGACGCGGAAGGTGTGGTGTTCGAGCACCTCCATGCCGGCAAAGAGCTGGTCCAGATGGACGGCGATGACTTCCTCGAGAGCGATGAAGCGTGCCACCCGGCCCGGCACCGAGCCGGCGCGCGGTCCGTCAATCGAGATCAGCCGGGGGAGCTGGTCCGGGACCTTGAGGCGGGCGAAGAGCTCCTTGTCGCTGACCGGGTTGCGGACCACGACGGCGAGGTTCAGGGAAAGTCCGGAAATGTAGGGGAAGGGGTGGGCCGGGTCCACGGCCAGCGGGGTCAGGATCGGGAAGACCTTCTCCGCGAACATGGCGCTGAGCTGGTCCTTGGCCTGGGAGTCGAGCTCATCCCAGTGCATCAGGTGGATGTGCTCGTAGGCCAGGGCCGGGCGGATCTGCTCGGCATAGACATTGGCGTGGCGCTGCTGCAGCCTGTGGGCCTCGTCGCCGATCTGCTCGAGGACCTGCATTGGGCTGAGGCCGGCGGGAGACGGGACGGCGAGCCCGGTGGCGATCCTGCGCTTCAGCCCGGCGACGCGGACCATAAAGAACTCATCCAGGTTGGACGCGAAGATGGAGAGGAAGCTGACGCGTTCCAGCAGGTGGAGGTTGGGGTCTTCGGCGAGTTCCAGGACGCGGGCGTTGAAAGAGAGCCAGCTCAGCTCGCGGTCCAGGAAGCGGTCGGGGCTGAAATCACCCTCCGGCTCCAGATTTGGCGCAAATTCAGGAATGTCGATCCGGTCTTGGGTGGCACGTGAGGCAGGCACTTCGGAGGAACCGAACCGGGCACGCGCCGGCCGCACTTTTTTCTCCGACGTGGCGCCCTCGGACGTGGCCGTCCGGGCAGATTCCCGTTGCATGGTCTCTCCTATTGCTGGCGCGATTTGCTTCAACCTTACAAGCATTCACCGCGCGGTCAGCTTTCGAGGAGCCCAGATTTCCACGGGGTGAACGCGTGATGTCCGCCGATTGGATTACCGCCCTTGAAGCGGCGCGTACATCACGTCGACGTCCCAGCGGGTGAAGCCCAGGCGCCGGTACAAGGAGACGGCAGGAACGTTGTCCGCGTCGACGTAGAGCATCACTGCGTGCAGGCCCTGACGCTGCAGATATCCGATGCCGGCGACTGTCAGTGCCTTGCCAAGCCCGGTGCCCTGCGCACCGGGTGCCACGCCCACCACGTAGACCTCGCCGATAGCGGGGTGGTCGCCGTGCCGCGGGTGCACCTTGGTCCAGTGGAAGCCGAGAATCCGGTCCGAGGAATCGACGGCCAGCAGGAAACCGGCCGGATCGAACCACTGTTCTGCCATCCTCGCGTCGAGATCTGCCCGCGTCATGTTTCCCTGCTCAGGATGGTGCGCGAAAGCGGCCCGGTTCGCGGCGAGCCAGCGGTCCTCATCCCGCGCCGGGACGAAGGCACGAAGGCTTACACCGTCCGGTAGGGGAATCGCGGGCAGTTCCGCGGCCGTGCTGGTGAGGCGCATCTTCCACAGTTCCCGGACCGGTCCGTAACCGTAGCGTGCGGCGAGGTCGGCAGCGGCTTCGTGGTTGCCATGGGACCAGGCCTTCAGGCCAGCAAAGCCGCGGGTGCTCCGGAGTTCGCCGACCAGCCGGTCCGCCACGCCTTGGTTGCGGTAGCTGGGGTGGACGGCGATTTCCAGCACACCGGTGCCGTCCGGTTCCTCGATGACGACGGCGATCCCGGCGAGATCCTGTGCCGTCGCCGGGTCGGACCCGTCATCGGGGCTGTACAGGGCGAGTGTCCGGGCCGTTGTGGTGCCGACGCTCCCACCGGTGTCCGCGGCACGCAGCGTCACGAGGGTCTGTTCGGACAGCGGCGGATTGCCGTCGGATTCCTCCGCGGCGGCCGCGAGTGCCGTGACGTCCTTCAGGAGCTGCGGATCCGCAGCTCCTTTGGCGGCGAGGACGGGCCAGGTTTCAGGATGCGCAGGACTCATGGTGCAAGGCTATACGGTGGCGCCGGGCAGGGCGGATTTTGTCGATCCGGGAACTTCTACGTATAGTCGTTAAGTCATCCGGTGCCTGGTCGGGAAGTATTCCCGGTTCGGTCAGCGCAGATGCGAGGGGGATCCACCACTGGGGTGGCCTCGATACGTTCGACCCGTATGTCCTCCACTGGTTAGCAGAAAGCCCCGGACTGATGTCCGGGGCTTTCTGCGTCTGCGCTGGTGCGTCCTTGGGCTGCCGCAGGCGCTGGCTGTCGGCGCTGCCGGGTCAGGCCCCGGTGAGTTCTTCCTCCGGGTGCCGGACCAGGGTCAGGCGGTAGCCGACGTTGCGGACCGTGCTGATCAGGTTCTCGTGGTCGGCGCCGAGCTTCGCCCGCAGCCGCCGGACGTGGACGTCCACGGTGCGGGTACCGCCGTAGTAGTCGTAGCCCCAGACCTCGGTCAGCAGTTGCTGGCGGGTGAAGACCCGGCCGGGGTGCTGGGCCAGGTATTTGAGCAGTTCAAATTCCTTGAATGTCAGGTTCAGCGGAGCGCCGTTGACGCGGGCCGTGTAGCTGGCCTCATCGATCACGACGCCGGCGGCCCGGATTTCGGCGGGGGCATCGTCCTTGTCAGGGACGGCCCGGGCGATGCCGAGGCGGATGCGGGCTTCGACTTCTGCGGGCCCGGCCGACTCGAGAACGATGTCATCGACGGCCCAGGCAGAGGAGACGGCGGCCATGCCGCCCTCGGTCAGTATCAACATCAGCGGGGCGCTCAGGCCGGTGGCCTTGAGCAGTTGGGTCAGGGAGCGCGCGCCGACGAGATCTTTGCGGGCGTCGAGGAGGACGATGTCGCAAGGGTCCGTCTCCAGGAGGGCTGTCGGCTCGGCGGGGAGAATGTGGACCCGGTGGTTCAGTAATTCCAGCGCAGGCAGGACGTCCACCGATGAGCCGGTGCTGTTCGTCAGTAGCAGGATGTGCGACATGTTTCCTCCAAGGGGTGTCCGCGCATCGTTGGGCGTCTGTAGCTGAGTTCGAGTATACCCAAACGCACCTTTCCGGACATGCTTTCGTCACCTTCGTCCGGTTCATTTGCGACACAAAACGGTCGTATAAGGCAGGATTGATCCGTCGGGCCCGCAGCCCGGTGACGTTGATCAGCTCGATTGGGGGTCCGCAGGTGAGCGAAAGTACGACCACGACCGGGAAGACGATCGGAAGACGGATGACGGATATAAAGATGTCGGGTGAGCAGTGAAAACCTGGATCATCGGCGTTATCGGCTTGGCCGGACTCGCCGCGATAGTCGGCGCATCGTACATCTCGGCGGCGGCGCTGCTGGCCGTGGCAGTGATCGCCGCCGCCGCCGTCGGAGTCGGCTGGCCGCATTTCCTGGGCATCCCGGCCAAAAAGACCCTTGCCGTCCTGATCGGGTTGCCCGGCGCCGGCGCCGCCGTTGCCGCGACGTACCTTCCCGGCCCGGGTTTCCTTGACTGGACGCCATCGTTTATGGCGGCCGGGGTGATGGCGGTCTTTGTGATGCAGCTGATCCGCGGGACCGGCCAGGCGCAGCGCCTGGAGTCCACGCTCGGTTCCAGCGCCGGTGTTTTGCTCTCCTGCCTGGGCGCAGGCTGGATCGCGTGCTCCCGATTCAACGGCGTCCGTGAAATGCTCCTGGTCGCGGCAATCAGCGCTGCGATTGCCCTGCTGGCCGGCCTGATCCGCTGGCCGGACAGGGTTGTGGCGCCGCTGGGCATCGTCGGTGCAGGGCTGGCCGGGCCGCTCGCGGGCCTCGTCTTTTCCGACATCGCGGTGCTGCCGGCCGCGGTCGTTGGGGTGGTGGTGGGCGCCGTGCTGATGAGTTTCCGCCGCCTGGTGATCCTTCGCGGCGAATCTCTCAGCTTTGCGGCGGCCCTCGGAATGGGGCTGGGCCCGGTCTCCGCCGTCGGTTCGCTGGCTTACTTCATAGACAAACTACTCATCTACTAACGCGCTAGGATGGCATCATGTCCGTACTTGCATTTGAAATCTTCTTCCTTGTACTGCTCGGCGTTGCCAGCGTGGCCATGGCGTGGTTCGCCGGCTTTGTTGTGTACCGCCTCTTCAAGGGCCAGAAGTAGACACCAGAACCACTAGCCGTCTTCGTTTCCAGGGGTAGCTGCTGTGCCGATTGAAATACCGACCGATCTGACACCCGAAATCGTTCCGCTGTCCTGGCTCATAGGTGAGTGGGAGGGTGAGGGCAGGCTGGGCGCCGGGGAAGAGGATTCCGAGCACTTCCGGCAACACGTGTCCTTCACCCACAACGGCCTGCCGTACCTGCAGTACCGGGCCGAGAGCTGGCTGACCGACGACGCCGGCACCACCTTGCGTCCGCTCACTGTCGAAACCGGGTTTTGGGCCCTGGAACGCAAACAGCGCGAGGAGGATGGCGGCCCCGGGCTGATCCCGGCGGACATCGTTCCCGTGCTCAAGAGCGCCGACGAAGTCGAGGCCCTGCGCAACAACGACGGCGGCTTCGATATCTCGGTCTCGATCTCCCATCCCGGCGGGATTTCCGAGTTGTATTACGGCCAAATTAAGGGCCCGCAGATCCAGCTCAGCACCGACATGGTGATGCGCGGCAGCCACTCCAAGGAGTACACCG
The DNA here is from genome assembly GCF_040547075.1 of Arthrobacter sp. UYCu512. NCBI lineage: Bacteria > Bacillati > Actinomycetota > Actinomycetes > Micrococcales > Micrococcaceae > Arthrobacter > Arthrobacter sp. UYCu512. The sequence continues at coordinate 225,428 of NZ_JBEPPA010000004.1, read as the reverse complement.
CCGCGACCCGGATCTTTGGCCTGGTGGAAGGCAACCTGCTGTGGCGCTGGGACGTGGCCTCGGGCAAGGGATCTGCGGGGGGAAGCGGCCTGGCGGCGCACGCATCCGCCATCCTGCACAAAGCGAGCTGATCGGCGGCGCACGGTGCCTGCCGGCGGAAAAGCCCGGCTTTGATCTCTCACTGAAAGTCAGTTGTCCGGAACGACCGCAGGGAGCATCACAGTGAATGCCATACCCAAAACAACTGCCGATTTCAGCGACCTGAAGGCCGTGTATTTCAACGGCACCCTCAAGAGGTCCCCCGAGACCTCCAACACGCAGGGCCTGATTGACGTCAGCCGCGCCATCATGGAAAAACACGGCGTCAGCACCCGGGTCATCCGGACGGTGGACCACGACATCGCCAGCGGCGTCTATCCGGACATGCGCGAGCATGGCTGGCAGACCGATGAGTGGCCGGAACTGTATCCGGCCGTCCGGGACGCGGACATTGTGGTGCTGGCCGGACCCATCTGGCTCGGCGACAACTCCTCGCAGACGAAGAAGTTGATTGAGCGGCTCTACGCGCACTCGGGCGAGCTGAACGAGCAGGGCCAGTGGGCGTTCTACCCCAAGGTCGGCGGTTGCCTCATCACCGGAAACGAGGATGGGATCAAGCATTGCGCCATGAACGTCCTCTACAGCCTCCAGCACGTCGGCTTCACCATCCCGCCGCAGGCCGACGCCGGCTGGATAGGTGCCGTGGGACCGGGTCCGAGCTACCTTGACGAAGGCTCCGGCGGTCCGGAAAGTGACTTCACCAACCGCAACACCACCTTCATGACCTGGAACCTGCTGCATCTGGCACGGATCCTCAAGGATGCAGGCGGCATTCCTGCCTACGGGAACCTGCCCGAGGCCTGGAAGGCCGGCACCAGGTTTGACTTCGAAAATCCGGAATACCGCTAAGCGTTGAGGACTTCTACTACATATGACTACCAAAAACCCCCTGTTGGAGCGGCCCGGCGCCGTCGAGGCCGTCGGGGCTGATGCCGGCGTCGCCTCCCACTACGGCGAACCGCTGCGCGAACAGCGGGCCCTGGCTGCCGGGACCGCCCTTGTGGATCTGTCCCACCGCGGCGTCGTCACCGTTGCCGGGCCGGACCGGCTGAGCTGGCTTAACACGCTCTCCTCCCAGCAGCTGACCACCCTTGGGCCGGGGCAGTCCAGTGAACTGCTGCTGCTCAGCGTGCAGGGCCGGATCGAATTCGACGCACGGGTCGTGGACGACGGTGCCACGACCTGGCTTGTTGTCGAGGCGGCCGAGGCCGCGCCGCTGGCCGAGTGGCTGAACAAAATGAAGTTTATGCTCCGGGTCGAGATCATCGACGCATCCGCGGACTGGGCCGTGCTGGGTACCACCCGCCGGGTACCTGAGTTCTCCGGCCTGCTGGTCTGGGAAGACCCGTGGCCCCATGTCGGGGCCGGCGGCTACTCGTACGCGGTGGTGGGGGAGGATTCCCACCCGGGGCTCGAACGGCCGTGGTTCGAGTACCTCGTCCCGGCCGGGGAACTTGAAGTCACCGTCGGGGCACGCCCGCTCGCGGGGGTCTGGGCGGCCGAAGCGCTGCGCATCGCGGCGTGGCGGCCCCGCTGGGGCGCCGAAACCGACGACCGGACCATCCCGCACGAACTCGACCTGCTCCGCACCGCCGTGCACCTGAACAAAGGCTGCTACAAGGGCCAGGAAACAGTGGCCCGGGTGCATAACCTGGGCCACCCGCCGCGCCGGCTGGTGTTCCTGCAGCTCGACGGATCACAGCACACCATGCCCGCCGTCGGCAGCGAAGTCCGCGCCGGTGAGCGCAAGGTGGGCACCGTCACCTCCGTAGCCCAGCACTATGAAATGGGGCCGGTGGCCCTGGCAGTGGTCAAACGCTCGGTCTCGCCGGAGGACGTGCTGACAGTACTTGACGGCGAAGAGCCCTACACCGCGGCGCAGGAACTTATTGTGGCTCCCGACGCCGGACAGGTTGTAGGACGGCAGACCGGTTTCCTGCGGGGGACTCGATGACTGAGGGAAGCTCCGTGCCTGACGAAGAGACCCTGGCGCTGGCACACAGACTTTTTGACGCTGCCCGGCAGGGTGACTCCGCCACTCTTGGCAGCTACCTCGCCGCCGGGGCCCCGGCGGGCTTAACGAACACGGCGGGGGATTCCTTGCTGATGCTTGCGGCATACCACGGCCACGCCGACGCCGTCCGGCTCATCCTGGCGCACGGCGGAGACGCGAACACCGCCAACGACCGAGGCCAGACGCCGCTGGCAGGGGCCGTGTTCAAGGGCTACACGGAGGTGTCCCGGGTGCTGGTCGACGCCGGGGCGGACCCCGACGCCGGGACGCCATCGGCCCGGGCGGCCGCGCAAATGTTCGAGCGCAACGACATCCTGGCGCTGCTGGGCTGATCCGGTTCCCGGGATTCCCAACACTGTTGCGCCCGTATACTCCATGTGGAATAGTCGTGCTGGAATAGTGTTTCGGGCTCACCGGCCGCCATTACCAAAGGACCCCGCACCATGCCTCGAGCCACGCCGCTGACACCATTGGGCGTTGCCGCACTCTCCCTGCTCGCAGAAGAACCGATGCATCCCTACGAGATGTACCAGCTCCTGGTCGCCCGGCATGAGGACCGTTTGGTCAAGGTCCGTCCGGGAACGCTTTATCACGCAGTCGGGCGGCTTGAAGAGCAGGGGCTGGTGGCCGCGACCGGAACCGACCGTGAAGGCAACCGCCCGGAACGCACCACCTACGAGATTTCCGGGGCGGGCCGGGAGGCTTTGACCCTGCGGCTGCAGGACATGCTCGCTACTCCCGTCAATGAATATCCGTCCTTCCCGATGGCCGTCTCGGAGGCGTACAACCTGCGTGCCGGCGTCGTGATCGAACTGCTCGACCGGCGCCTTATCGGGCTCCGGGAGCAGCTCGACTTCCTCTCCGCCGCGCAAGAACGGGTCCGGGCGCAGCAGGTCGACCGCAAGTACTGGATCGACATGGAGTACCAGCAGGTCATGCTGCGCGCAGAGACCGGCTGGATCCGGAGCCTCCAGCAGGAGCTCGGAACCGGCCAGCTGACCTGGTAGCCACCCCCGGCTCCGCGTTCGACGAATAATTTCAGACATCCCCAGGCATCACCACCAGCACTAAGGAACCACATGGAAACTGTAGCCAGGCCGTGGCCGGCACTCTGGTCCCTCGTTATCGGGTTCTTTATGATCCTGATCGACACCACCATCGTCTCGGTGGCCAACCCCCGCATTATGGAAGGCCTGAACGCGGACATCAACTCGGTAATCTGGGTGACCAGCGCCTACCTGCTCGCCTACGCGGTGCCGCTGCTGATCACCGGCCGGCTGGGCGACCGCTTCGGCCCCAAGAAGCTCTACCTGACCGGCCTGGTCGTCTTCACGCTGGCCTCCCTTTGGTGCGGTCTCTCCGGCGACGTCCAGATGCTGATCGTGGCCCGGGTGTTCCAGGGCTTCGGCGCCGCACTCATGACACCCCAGACCATGGCGGTGATCACCCGGATCTTCGCACCGGACCGGCGGGGTGCCGCGATGGGCGTCTGGGGCGCCACCGCAGGCATCGCGACCCTCGTCGGCCCGATCCTCGGCGGCGTCCTCGTCGACGGCCTGGGCTGGGAATGGATCTTCTTTATTAACGTTCCGGTTGGCATCGTCGGGTTTGTCCTGGCCGTGCGGTACGTGCCGGCCCTGAGCACCCACCCGCACAAGTTCGACATCCCCGGTGTAGTGCTCAGCGCCGTCGGATTGTTCCTGCTGGTATTCGGCATCCAGGAAGGTGAGACGTACGACTGGGGGACCATCACCGGGCCGATTACGGTATGGGGCCTAATCATCTCGGGAATCGCCGTCCTGGTGGTCTTCGTTTGGTGGCAAAAGATCAACAAGGGCGAGCCGCTGCTGCCGCTGTCCCTCTTCAAGGACCGGAACTTCTCGCTCGCGAACATCAGCATCACCACCGTCGGCTTTACCGTCACGGCCTTCACCCTGCCGCTGATCTTCTACTACCAGATTGTCCGCGGGCTGACGCCCACCCAGTCTGCCCTGATGATGGTTCCGATGGCCGTGATCGCTGGTGGCCTGGCACCCGTCATCGGGAAGATTATCGACAGGGTCAATCCGAAGTACATCACCGCCACAAGCCTGGTTCTGATGTCCGTGGCGCTGTTCTGGAATTCCTCCCTGATGCACCCGGACACGCCGATCTGGCTGTTCCTGCTGCCGAGCGCTGTGCTGGGCTTCGCTAACGCCGGAATCTGGGCGCCCCTTAGTTCGACCGCCACCCGAAACCTGCAGCCCCGCCAGGCCGGTGCCGGTTCCGGGGTCTACAACACCACCCGGCAGATTGGGGCCGTCCTCGGCAGCGCTGCCATTGCAGTGCTCATTCAGTCCCGCCTGGCATCGGAGCTGCCGGCAGCTCCCGCCGGCGCCAGCCCGATGGCATTTGGCGGCACCCTGCCTGAGGCCCTGCGCGAGGGATTCTCGACGGCGATGGGCCAGTCCATTATGCTTCCCGCTGCCGTGATTCTGCTCGGCGCGGCGGTGGCGCTGTTCTTCGCGAAGCCCCAGCCGGTTCAGGGCTGGGGCAGGCCCGCAACCGCTCCGGCGGGGGCTTCGTCAGATGAGCAGGCGCCGGCAAAGCAGCGCTAACGCTCCAACCCCGGCGGCTTCCGGATCAGCCCAGCAGCACGCTGGTCTGGATGCCGCCGGCGGCCAGGCCCAGGCTGCGGGCGATGGCCAGTGCGCCCTTGTTGCTGACCTCGGCACACCATTGCAGCGTCAGCCCTGAGGCGAGTGCCTCATGAGCCGCGATGGAGGCCGCCAGTGATCCCAGCCCCCGGCGGCGCCAGTCCGGGGCGACCAGCACCCCCATCTGGGCCAGGATGCCTTCCCACTCGGTGTAGGCACCGCAGGCCACCGGGGTCTTGCGGCCGTCTTCCACATGCATGATGGTGAAACGGTGCTCAAGGTCCGCGAGGCCTACTTCGTTGACGTCATCCGGCGGGCAGGCGGATTCCAGCTCGACAGCTTCCGGGCTGCCCGGCGAGACGGTGAGCTCCTCAGCGGGTTGTTGCAGGGGCAGATCATCTGCGAAAAAAAGTGCCGTGGCGCCGAGACCGTGGCCTCCGTGCTCCCGGGTGAGGGCGAGCAGCGTGCCGTGTTGCGCCAGCTCCCCGTCGGTTAGCCCCCTGGCGGCGTCCAGCGCCCATTGTGGTCCCACGAATGCAGAATTGCCGAACAGCCGGACAAACCGGACGGCGCGGGCCGAGTCGTCTGCCCGCGTGATGCGTTCGCCCGCCGCAGCGGCAAACGCGCCGTCGTCCAGACCGAGGGAACGGGCCCACGCGAGCTGGATGATGTCGACGGAACCGGGCTCAAGTGTCATGACTCCACCCTACCCACCGGCGCGCCGGGGCCCGGGGCCTAACCGAAGAGGACCGCGGCCTCGTCGTAGCGGTACTGCGGGACGGTCTTGAGGTTACCGAGCGCGGCGTCGAAGCCTACATGGACGATGTCGGTGCCGTTGAGGGACACCATGGTGCCCCAGCGCGCTTCGACGACCGAATCGATCGCGGCCATGCCCAGCCGGGTCGCCAGGACACGGTCGAATGCGGTGGGAACACCGCCGCGCTGGATGTGGCCCAGGACGGTCGCACGGGTTTCGATGCCGGTCATGGCTTCGAGCTCGGGGGCCAGCCTTTCCGAGATCCCGCCAAGGCGCGGACGTCCGAAGGTGTCCAGCCCGCGTTCGGAGTGCGGCGTTTCCTGGTCATCCGGGACGAATCCCTCGGCCACGACAATGAGCGGCGCGCGGCCACGGTCCCGAGCCGAGACAACCCAGTCGGCGATCTGCTTCATCGAGGCTTTCTGCTCCGGGATCAGGATGGCGTGGGCGCCCGAGGCCATGCCGGCGTGCAGGGCGATCCAGCCCACGTGGCGTCCCATCACTTCGGCGATCATGCAACGGTGGTGGGACTCGCCGGTGGTCCGCAGCCGGTCGATCGCCTCGGTGGCAATTTCGACGGCGGTGTCGAAGCCGAAGGTGTAGTCAGTGGCGTCGAGATCGTTGTCGACGGTCTTGGGGACGCCCACGATCTTCAGGCCGGCGTCGGTGAGGCGTTTGGCGGCCGCCAGCGTGCCTTCCCCGCCGATGGCGATGAGGGCGTCGATGCCCAACCGGTCCATATTGGCCTTGATCACCTCGGGTCCGCCGTTGTTTTCAAACGGGTTGGTCCGGGACGTCCCCAGGATGGTCCCGCCCTGTTTGGCGATGCCGCGGACCATGCTGCGGGGGATATCGATGGTGTCTGCTTCGACGACGCCACGCCAGCCGTCCAGGAACCCCACGAACTCGTGGCCGTGCACGGCGATGCCCTTCAGGACGGCGCCTCGGATGACGGCGTTCAGTCCCGGGCAGTCGCCGCCACTGGTGAGGATTCCAATTTTCATGTCTCGGCTCAAATCCTGGTTCGTAGGTTTTCAGGAAGAGCGCCACGCTGAGCTCACCTAGAGTCTAGTGGCGCCTGTGGGGCAGGACACAACCTGTGACTTCGGGAAAGTGCCCCGGCCGGCCGGCCGGGGCACTGCGTTTCCTCGCGGGGACGGCGTCAGGGTCGTCCCGAGCGCTTGGCGAGGAACGTCTCAAGGACGACGGCGTTCCGCTGGTCCGGGAGGAGAAGCCAGGCCGCAAGATAAAGCACAAAAGCCGGTCCAGGCAGCAGCGCGACGAGCAAAAAGGCGATCCGGACGAACGCAACATCCACGTTCAGTTTGGCGGCGATGCCTCCGCAGACTCCGCCCAGCCAACGCTGCGGGCCGCGTTTGAGCCCAAGGCCCCTGACGGTGCTGAAGAATTTTTCCATGGTTCAAGACTTCCTTGTCGGGGTGGCTTTGTCACGTCCGCGCGATGAGAGCAGCCCGCCGACGACGAGAGCGGCTCCGGCGCCAATCATCAGGCCGATCACCACGTAGCTGCCGTTGAGCGACACGAGGCGCAGCTCGGAAACGATGATAAGTGCGGCCAGTGCCATCACTATCAAGCCCCAGACGATGGTGCCCACGCGGGGCGGTGATTCCACCTGCGGTTCCCGCGCTCCCGGCGGAGGCGGGGCTGCCGGGCTGCCGGCCGGTGCGTCATAGCTGCTCATGTCAATTACCTTCCTTGATGGTGACGTTGCTGAAGGTGCCGTCTATCTTGACGATCAGGGTCGCCCCCGGCATTTCGGTGTTGTAATCGATCTGCCGAGTGGTCATGCCACTGTGATTCTGGCTGCCCTCATTGAGGTTGCCCATGGTCATGTCTGCCTGGATTTCCACCGGAACGGTGTCCGGGATGACCACCGTGAGGTTGCTTGCTGTCGCGTCGAGAGGGACCACAAGGTCGGTTTTCAACGGAGGGTTGAGCGAGAGCCCGGTAAGGTCCACGGTTCCGGTGCCGGCCGTGATGTCGAAGCCTCCCAGTGCCTGCTCGATGCTCACCGGTGACCAGTCCGCATTCTGCGGACGGAAGCGGTCGCCGTTGGGCAACACATTGAAGATTCCGCCGACGACCAGGGCGAGCGCTGCCAAGAACCCGAGGCTGCCCGACGTGCGGCCCCTGAGACCGGCGATAAGGATGCCGAGACCCAGGACCACGGCGGCGCTGGCCCAGATAACGGCGCTGCTGGAGGTACCGAGGTTGATGAGGTTCGCGACGTCGAGGATCTTGATACCGCCGCCCACCAGCAGGGCAAGGCCGGCTGTCACCGCGACGGCGGGAGTGCCCGGGCCCAGCTTCCGGGGTTTGCCCGGCTGGACGGGCCCGGGCACCGGCTGGTAGCCGCCACGGAACGGGCGTGTTGCACCCGGCGGTTGGGGTGTGCCCCAGCCCGGTGCCGGCAGCGTTGACTCGCCGTTGTGGGCCGGTGTTTCCGAGGCCCCGTAGCCGGTTGCGGCGAAGGGGGCCACCCCTGCCGGTACCGCGGGCGTTGCCTGCTTTGGCGGGTAGGCGGTGTGGACCGCCGGGTCACCGTCCGGATGGCCAGCGGACAGGCCGGTGGCGCCGTTCCGGGACTTGTTGCGGTGCGTGAGGTAGTAGATGAGGTAGATGGCGCCGCCGACCCAAAAAACTGTCCAAAGGAAGGGGCCAGCGCCGTAGCGGTCCCAGCCCCAGGCGCCGCTGCCCAGGCTGGGGAAGCCGACGACCGTGGTGATCAGGGCCCCGGTCATGCCGGATGACCAGCGGCCCGCGGCGGCTTCCTGCAGATGGATGCGCCCGTCCGGTTCGGGCAGGAGTGCCCACGCGATGCCGTAGAGCAGGACGCCGACGCCGGCGAAGATTGCCAGCACTATCAGGATGCCGCGGACAATCAACGGGTCGACGCCGAAGTGCCGGGCTATGCCACTTGCCACCCCGCCGACCCAGCGCTCGCGGCCTCGGTGGACGCCGTGGCTCCGGATCCAGTCGAAGAAATCCTGCGGCGGGCTGCCGGCCGGCGGAGGCGTTGGCGCGTAGTCGTAAGGCGGAGGCGGAGGAGGTGTTGGCGCGTAGTCGTAAGGCGGAGGCGGAGGAGGTGTTGGCGCGTAGTCGTAGGGCGGAGGAGGCGGGTTGCCGGCCCCGGAACCGGCCGAATCCTCCAGCGGCGCGGTCGCGGAGGTGTTGGCGGCAGTGCCGGCAGAGGTCTCCGCGGCCGGCGCCGCAGGCTCTTCTGCGGCACCGCCTGCAGGGGCGTTTCCTTCATTGGGGTGCTCAGGGTGCGGATTCATACTTCGATCCTGCCGTCCGCCACGATTCCGTTCTACTGGGGAACACCCTGAACTGCCCCTGAGTCGACCCCGGTTCGGGCCGGAAACACGGCAGGGAAACCCTGATCCGTGTTTGGATTGCCTTATGACAACAGCCGCTTCCCGCCCGCCGCTGGTCCGCGGCAGCGACCGGGTGATCGCCGGGGTCTGCGCCGGCCTCGCCGGGCATCTGGGCTGGCCGGTGCGGATGATCCGAATCGGTATGGCGGTTGCCGCGCTCGCCGGCGGTGCCGGGGTGGCGTTCTACGCCTGGCTTTGGATCATGGTTCCCACCGCTGATGAAAGCGCCAGGCGCAGCGCCCGCCAGCCGGTGTCGCCCATTGCTCCCGCTGTGAGCGTGCCGGACGGTGAGTTTCCAGCCGGGTGGTGGCGCGGCAGGATCACCGGAATGCGCTACGGCAAGGAGATCCTGCTTGGGTCGGGCCTGCTGCTGGCCGCCGGCATCCTGATTGCCCGTCTGCTCGGCGTTGACATTCCGCTCGGGACCCTCGTCCCGGTTGCGGCCATCCTGTGCGGCGCGGCCATCGCCTGGATGCAGTTGGATGAAACCCGCCGGGCAGGCCTTGTGGACAAGACCAAAGCGGACCAGGCCGGCGGCTGGGCACGTCTTGCGGCCGGGTTGGCACTTGTTGTCACCGGCGTCCTGGTTATGGTGTCCGGCTCCGGGTCGTGGGAACAGACCTGGCTTGCGCTGCTGGCCTCGGTGGCGGTGCTAGGGGGCGTGGCGCTGGTCCTCTTGCCCTGGGGGCTGAAGTTCTGGCGCGACCTGGAGGCGGAACGGGCCGGGCGGGTCCGCGCCACCGAACGGGCCGAGATTGCCGCCCACCTCCACGACTCCGTGCTGCAGACCCTGGCCCTGATCCAGCGGCGGGCCGGCAACGAGACCGACGTCGTCCGGCTTGCCCGCGCCCAGGAACGCGAGTTGAGGGGCTGGCTGTACCGGGATCCGGGCCGGGAATCCGGTCAGTTGTCCGAGCGTATTAGGGCCGCCGCGGCGGACGTGGAGGACGCCCTGGGCCGCGCGGTCGAAGTGGTCTCTGTGGGGGACTGCGCCATGGCCGAACGCCACGAGGCGCTCGTCCAGGCCGCCCGAGAGGCGATGCTGAACGCTGCCCGGCACGGCGGCGGCGCCGTGTCCGTGTATCTGGAGGTCGCCGACGACGCGGCGGAGGTCTTCGTGAAGGACCGCGGTCCCGGCTTCGACCCGGACGCCGTCCCTGCTGACCGGCTGGGGGTCCGTGAATCGATTGTCGGCCGGATGAACCGCCATGGCGGCACCGCTACCATCAGCAGCAACGAAGACGGCACCGAGGTGCGGCTGAGGCTTCCGTTGGCGGCGGGAGCAGCCACGGGCGCTGCGGCCGCCAACGGCAACGGAGAGGCAACACAGTGAGCATTAGCGCGGAGGAACGTCCCGGACCGGGGATCCGGGTAGTAATTGTGGACGATCATGCCATCTTCAGGTCCGGCCTGAAAGCTGACCTGGACCCGAACATTGTCGTCGCCGGCGAGGCTGGGACTGTGGAAGAAGCCATCGCGGTGATCGCGGCGGTGCGTCCCGACGTGGTGCTCCTGGATGTCCATCTGCCCGGCGGGCTCGGCGGCGGCGGCCGAGAGGTGCTGGCCGGTTCAGCTCCCTTGCTGGGCAGTACCCGGTTCCTGGCCCTGAGCGTCTCCGACGCGGCAGAGGATGTTGTGTCGGTGATCCGGGCCGGGGCCCGCGGCTACGTCACCAAAACCATCTCCGGGAAGGAAATTTCCGACGCCGTGCGTCGGGTGGCGGGCGGCGACGCCGTCTTCTCGCCCCGGCTGGCCGGCTTTGTGCTCGATGCTTTCGGCACCGCCCCGGCCGACATTGCCGACGACGAACTGGACAGGCTCTCAGCCCGCGAGCTCGAAGTGATGCGGCTCATCGCCAGGGGCTACAGCTATAAGGAAGTCGCGAGGGAGTTGTTCATCTCGATCAAGACGGTGGAAACGCACGTCTCGGCCGTGCTGCGCAAGCTCCAGCTCTCCAACTGGCACGAACTCACCCGCTGGGCCGCCGAGCGCAGGCTCCTCTAATCCCACAAACCCGACGCTCCCGCAGTTTCGGCGGGTTGACGGGGAACGCTCCCGCAGTTTCGGCGGGTTGTCGGGGAACGCTCCCGCAGTTTCGGCGGGTTGTCGGGGAACGCTCCCGCAGCGGCCGGCAGCGGCTGCGGGAGCGTTCGTGATTCGCCCGCCGGAAGTGCGGGAGGGTTGTTTACTTGGCTTGGCCGAGGAAGTCCTGCAGGCGGGCGACGCCTGTGGCGAGGTCCTCATCGCCCAGGGCGTAGGAGAGGCGTAGGTACCCGGAGGGCCCAAAGGCCTCACCCGGAACCACAGCCACTTCCACCTCATCGAGGATCAGTGCCGCCAGCTCCGCGGACGTGGACGGCCGGACGGGTCCGTTTGCGGACGGCAATTCCTTGCCAAGCAGGGCACGGACGTCCGCGTAGACGTAGAAGGCACCTTTCGGCGTCGGGCAATCCACGCCCTCGATGGCGTTCAGTCCGGCCACGATGGCTTTGCGGCGCCGGTCGAAGGCGAGCTTCATCTCGTCGACGGCGCTCAGCGGACCGGACACCGCGGCGAGCGCCGCAACCTGCGGGATGTTGGAGACGTTCGACGTGGCATGCGACTGCAGGTTCGTGGCGGCCTTGATGACGTCGGCGGGGCCGATCATCCACCCGACGCGCCAGCCTGTCATGGCGTACGTCTTCGCCACGCCGTTGAGGATGACCACCCGGTCGCCCAGTTCAGGGACGGCCGTGGCAATCGAGGTGAATGGCACCCCGTCGTAGGTCAGGTGCTCGTAGATCTCGTCCGTGACCACCCAGAGTCCCTTGGCGGCTGCCCACTGGCCGATCTCCCGGACCTGTTCCGGCGAGTACACGGCGCCGGTGGGGTTGGAAGGGGACACAAAAAGGAGTATTTTCGTGCGGTCCGTAACTGCCGCTTCCAGCTGCTCCACGGCAACCAGGTATTCCTGCTCCGGTCCGGCGAAGACCTCGACCGGGACGCCGCCCGCGAGCCGGATGGCTTCCGGGTAGGTGGTCCAGAACGGAGTCGGGACAATCACCTCGTCGCCCGGGTCCAGTAGCGTGGCGAAGGTGTTGTAAACGGCTTGTTTGCCGCCGTTGGTGACGAGCACCTGGGACGCCTCTGCCCGGTAGCCGGAATCGCGGAACGTCTTGTCCGCGATGGCCTGCCGCAACTCCGGCAGGCCGGCGGCCGGGGAGTACCGGTGGTACTTGGGCTGGCTGGCGGCTTCGATTGCCGCCTGCACAATGTAATCGGGGGTCGGGAAGTCCGGCTCCCCGGCGCCGAAACCGATGACCGGCCGGCCTGCCGCCTTCAACGCCTTCGCCTTGGCATCAACAGCCAATGTGGCGGATTCGGCTATGGCGGAAATACGCTGTGAAATGCGGGCGGCAGGCATCGCGGGTCCATTTCTTCGCTTGCAGCTTCGGCGGCTGCGGGTGGGATTCGACGGAATCTACTCTATGCTGTTCATCGGATCCTCAGAGGTGCCCGTGCGGAAGTGTGACTGCAGCGTGGAAAGTCGTGGTCGCGGCTTTTTGCTCAACTGCTCCCGGCCGGACGCACGGTCCGAAGGGGCCGGTTCGACGTAGACGCAGTTGTTGCGTAGACTGGTTCTCCGGTGTTGAAAACACGACGATGGCCTGCGCCTCAGCGAAGTCTGGGGAAACAGGCCGGGGGCTTGTTTTTGATCCATAGGGTAGTGGCGCAATTGGTAGCGCAGCGGTCTCCAAAACCGCAGGTTGCAGGTTCGAGTCCTGTCTGCCCTGCGCAAGCTGTTCCGGTTTCTCCGGAACAAGCGCAGCAACCATGGTTCAGTTCAGGGCCGGGTATCCGACATTGCGAGGATGAGTGAGATCCAGGTGACCGAAACGGCTGCAGGCAGCTCCAGTGGCCGCCCCGCCAAGAATGCCCCCAAGGCAGGTTTCTTCGCCCGGATCGCGCTTTTTGTCCGCCAGGTCATCGGCGAACTGAAGAAGGTTGTCGCTCCGACCCGCAAGGAACTGATCAACTACACGCTTGTGGTGCTGGTGTTCGTCGTCATTATGATGCTCATCGCCACAGTGCTGGATCTAGCCTTCGGGGTCGGCGTTGGCTGGGTCTTCGGCGGCACAGGCCCCACGGACCGCTAAGGCGACCGGTCCGCAGACTTCGTGGCTTACCCCGGGATTCCGGCGGTTCTGCGGGGTGTGCGGAATTGAGTCATTTAAATAGGCATGTTAGGCAATGAGGAAGCAGGAGACCAAGTGTCTGAGCAGGAGCTCGAGGTAACTGAGACTGAGCTGGATAAGAGCCAGGACGCCGCGGTGGAGACCGGGGAACTGTCCGAGGCCGCGTCTGCTGCGCCCGCATCCGACGTCGCTGACGAGGCCGCTGACACAGCAGAAGCCGGGGAAGCCGCTGCGGAAGAGTCTGCTGAGGCGGACTCGGACGAGGTAGCCGTTGCCAGCGACGAAGCAGCCGGATCCGATGACGAATCGGCCGACGCGCTGGCAGCCGCTGCGGCCGCTGCAGAGGTTGACCCGGCCGATGAGTTCAAGGCCAAGCTGCGCCGCCAGGAAGGTGACTGGTTCGTCATCCACTCGTACGCAGGCTACGAGAACCGCGTCAAGGCCAACCTTGAGACCCGCATCCAGACCCTGGACATGGAAGACTTCATCTTCGAAATCCAGGTTCCGATGGAGGAAGTCGTTGAGATCAAGAACGCTCAGCGCAAGGTCATCAACCGCGTCCGGATCCCCGGCTATGTCCTGGTCCGGATGGACCTGACGGATGCCTCCTGGGGCGCCGTCCGCCACACCCCGGGCGTCACCGGATTTGTGGGCAACGCCCACAACCCGGTCCCGCTGCGCCTCGATGAGGTCTTCTCCATGCTCGCGCCGGTCTTCGAAGAAGAGCAGGCCGAGAAGGGCAAGCCCATCAAGCACGCTGCGGCGCAGATCGACGTCGACTTTGAGGTCGGCGAGTCGGTCATCGTCAAGGAGGGCCCCTTCGAGACCCTCCCGGCCACCATCTCCGAAATCAAGGTGGACTCCCAGACCCTGGTGGTGCTGGTTTCCATCTTCGAGCGCGAGACGCCGGTCACGCTGGCCTTCAACCAGGTCAGCAAGATCTAGCTGTTCCCACAGAATTCGTCCCGGGCTGCCCGCTTTAGCAGCCAGGGGCGGCCGGCCGCCTCGCCATGGCGGCCACCAAGCTGCGGCACGCTCCTGTGTCCCAGGAAGTAATTGAGAGAAGGACCCTACATTGGCTCCCAAGAAGAAGGTCACCGGCCTCATCAAGCTGCAGATCCAGGCAGGTGCCGCTAACCCGGCCCCGCCGATCGGTCCTGCGCTTGGCCAGCACGGTGTCAACATCATGGAATTCTGCAAGGCGTACAACGCTGCGACGGAAGCCCAGCGCGGCAACGTTATTCCGGTTGAAATCACGGTCTACGAGGACCGTTCATTCACGTTCATCACCAAAACCCCGCCGGCTGCAGAGCTCATCAAAAAGGCTGCAGGCGTCGCCAAGGGTTCGCCTACCCCGCACACCGTCAAGGTCGCGAAGCTTACCCAGGCCCAGGTCAACGAGATCGCCACCACCAAGATGGAAGACCTCAACGCCACCAGCCTTGAAGGCGCCGCGAAGATCATCGCCGGCACCGCCCGCTCCATGGGTATCACCGTCGAAGGCTAAATGCCTTTACCGCCGGGCAACCGGCACCACCTAAACATTTGAATGTTGGAAGCCCGGCACGGATTATCGAGCCGGAGTCCCAACTGTGGCAGGGCCCAGCGCGGTCCGCAGACCACAACTGCACAAGGAGAAATAAGCAGCATGGCAAAGCGCAGCAAAGCATATGAGGCAGCCGCAGCCAAAATCGACGCGGAGAAGTTCTACGCGCCGTTTGAGGCAGTGACGCTGGCCAAGGACACCAACCCGTCCAAGTTCGACGCCACCGTTGAGGTAGCTTTCCGCCTGGGTGTTGACCCTCGCAAGGCCGACCAGATGGTCCGCGGCACCGTTATCCTGCCGCACGGCACGGGTAAAACAGCCCGCGTCCTGGTCTTCGCAACGGGCGACAAGGCTGAGGCAGCAATCGCAGCCGGCGCCGACTTCGTTGGTTCCGATGACCTGATCGAAAAGATCGCAGCCGGCTGGACCGACTTCGACGCCGCCGTCGCCACCCCTGACCTTATGGGCAAGGTTGGCCGCCTCGGTAAGGTCCTGGGTCCGCGTAACCTGATGCCGAACCCGAAGACCGGCACCGTGACCGCTGACGTCGCCAAGGCCGTCAACGACATCAAGGGTGGCAAGATCGACTTCCGCGTCGACAAGCACTCCAACCTGCACTTCATCATCGGCAAGGTTTCGTTCGACGCCCTCAAGTTGGCCGAGAACTACGCCGCCGCTCTGGAAGAAGTTCTTCGCCTCAAGCCGTCCGCTTCCAAGGGCCGGTACATCCAGAAGGCTACCGTCGCCACCACGTTTGGCCCGGGCATCTCGGTTGACCCCAACGTCACCAAGGTCCTGACCGAGGTCTAATCCTCACCAGCCTTACAGCACACGACGGAAAGACCGTCCCGCATCCGCGGGGCGGTCTTTCCTGCATTCCACGACGAACGGCCAGGGCCCGGCGCGCGTCGCTGGTGGACCGGTATTGATGGAACAGCGGCCCAAAGCGGCATATGCTGGCCGTGGTTGCCCGGTTATCGCCGGGTTTCCGGCACGCACGGATGGCAGAACCGCTGGGGATGATGGCCGCAATGGCAAATGAAGTACGGATTGAACAGCTGTGGATCCCCGATTCGCTTGACGGGTCGGATGCCTCCGACTTCGTTGCCGCCGTCGAAGTGGGACGCAAGGTGCGAATGCAGACGTGGGGCAGCGATGATCTCGCCTACTTGCCGCAGGAAAAACTGCTGGAAATGGCGGACCCGTACGAGCGCCAGGTCATTCTCGTTGCCAAGGTGAGCGGGGAAATCGTCGGTACTGTGGACATCGCGCTGCCGCTCGCGGACAACCTCGACCTGGCCGAATTCGCGCTCGACATCCTGCCCGAATTCCAAGGACGGGGCGTGGGCCGGCAACTGCTTGAAGCTGCGGAGCACTTCGCCCGCGACGAGGGCCGGCACACCATCCTGGTCGACACGAACCATCCGAGTTCCTCGCTCGGTGACAGCGAAGCCGGGCAACTGGTGCCGGGCACGGGCTTCGGGTTCGTCCCGGACAACAGCCGCGAAGTCGAGTTCGCCCGCCACAGCGGCTATGCCCTGCAGCACATCGAGCAGTTCAGTGCCTGCGCGCTGCCGCTTGACGGCAAGCTCGTGGCGGAGCTGGGAACCGAGGCCGAGGAGGCGAACGCAGGACGCTACCGGCTGCACCATTGGACGGACCGGTGCCCGGAGCAGTGGCTTGAGGCCGTCGCGGCACTGGAAAACAACGCGGGCGAAGACGGCGTGCCCGGTGTCGATGATTCAAGCATGGTGTTCGACGGCGGAATCCTCCGGCAAGCGGAAGATGTCGCCATTGCGCAGGGCCGCCGGACAGTGGTCACCGCCGTCGAGCGTCTGGGCAGCGGTGACCTGGTCGGTCTGACCACGATCAGCGTCCTGGCACTGCGGCCCGATGTGGTCTTCCAAGATGACACAGTCGTCCTCCCGGAGCACCGCGGCAACAAACTGGGCCTGCTGATCAAGGTCGCCAACATGGAGCGGCTCTCCGAACAGTTCCCGGACGCCCGGGTGCTGTACACCTGGAACGCACCGGAAAACCGTTACCTGCTCACGGTCAACCAACAGCTGGGATTCACCACCGCCGGAGTCACCGGGATCTGGCAGAAGGAACTTCCGGATTTGGGCCCCAGCAACAGCTGAACCGTCCGACGTCGCCGATTTGGAGCAAGGGCCAGGTTTCGCGTAGGCTGGGGGGACCAAAGACCGTCGGTTGTTGGACATTCACTCTCCCAAGCAAGGCTCACTTCTGCAGCTGCGCCGGGAGAACCAGTGAATCTCCAGACGAAGGACCCTGAACATAGGGCGGCCGGCGCAGGTGAACGAAGCAAAGCTCCGCAGTCATGGACTGCGTCGAGACAAGCCCCGTGCATCTGCGCGGGGCGTTTTTAGTTTTTAGCTCTTTTGAGCGGGGACCGGGAACTACCGGCTCTATCCCCGGAAGGAGGGTTATGGCAACGCCTAGCAAGGTTTCAGCAGTAGCTGAGATCACTAACGATTTCAAGGAATCGAACGCCGCTGTCCTGACCGAATACCGCGGGCTCACCGTTGCACAGCTCAAGCAGCTGCGTGTTTCTCTCGGCCAGGACACCAAGTTCTCGGTCGTCAAGAACACCCTGACCGCCCTTGCAGCCAAGGAAGCCGGTGTCGAAGCATTCGACGGCCAGCTCGCCGGCCCCACTGCAATCGCGTTTATCAAGGGTGACGCAGTTGCCGCTGCCAAGAGCCTGACGGATTTTGCCAAGGCCAACAAGCAGCTGGTTATCAAGACCGGTTACTTCGAGGGCAAGGCACTGAACGCCAGCGAGGTAGCTGCCCTGGCAGCACTCGAGTCCCGTGAGCGCCAGCTTGCCATGGTTGCAGGCATCCTCAAGGCTCCTGCTGCCGCCGCTGCACGCACCATCGATGCTCTGCGCCTCAAGCTTGAAGAAGCGAACGGTGCCCCGGCCGAAGCCGAAGCGCCCGCCGCTGACGAAGCTCCGGCCGAAGCTCCCGCAGATGCAGCAGTAGAGACCGAAGCTCCGGCTGACGCCGCAGCCCCCGAAGAGAACTAACTCTCTTTCAAACCAGACTCCGGTGCGAAGGCGAGCCCCCGGGCTGCCGAGCACCACTATAGGAAGGACGCCACACCATGGCGAAGCTCACCAACGAAGAGCTCATTGAAGCTTTCAAGGAACTGACCATCATCGAGCTCTCTGAGTTCGTTAAGCTCTTCGAAGAGACCTTCGAAGTTACGGCCGCTGCCGTTGCCGTTGCTGGCCCCGCTGCCGGTGGTGCTGCAGAAGAAGAAGAGCAGACCGCATTCGACGTCATCCTGGAGCACCCGGGCGACAAGAAGATTGCAGTCATCAAGGAAGTTCGCGCCATCACTTCGCTGGGCCTCAAGGAAGCCAAGGACGTTGTTGACAGCGCACCGAAGGCCATCCTCGAAGGTGTCACCAAGGAAGCTGCCGAGAAGGCTGTTGCCCAGCTCGAAGAAGCCGGTGCCCGCGTTACCCTCAAGTAACCCGCCGCTTCAGGACCTGGCCGGGAACCTCGTGTTCCCGTTCCGCTCCGGGAAACCCCGCGCACCCCGGTGTGCGGGGTTTCCTGCGTTCCGGGCGGACATCAACGGCAGGTGAACTTCCCAAAGAGTTTGTGGAATCCCTGTTCTCGCGGGTGAATGCGCGCCTAGACTGTGGCTTTGTGCCAACAGGCCGCCAACGCTGAGGAGTCCCCACAATGACCGATCCCCATCACTCGCTTTCGCGCCGGACCATGCTGACTGCAGCCCTGGTGGGCGGCAGCGCGGCGGCTGCGGCCCTGTCCGGAGCCCCGGCCGCCCAGGCAGCCCCCGCAGCGGGCCGGAAGACGTTCAACCTGACGGTGCTTGGCACCACCGATCTGCACAACAACGTGTTCAACTGGGATTACTTCAAGAACGTCCCCTATGCGGATACCGCAGGGAACAAGATCGGCATCGCGCAGGCGGCCACCCTGATCAAGGCGATGCGGGACGAACGGGGAGCGTCGAACACGCTTACCATCGACGCGGGCGACACCATCCAGGGCACACCCCTGGCCTACTATTTCGCCAAGATCAGCCCCATCTCGGCGACGGTCACCCATCCCATGGCCTTGGCCATGAACGCGGTGGGTTACGACGCCGTTGGCCTGGGAAACCACGAGTTCAACTACGGCATCCCGCTGCTGCGGACCTGGGAAAGCCAGCTGAACTTCCCGCTGCTTGGCGCCAACGTCCACGACGCCACTACCGGCAAACGCGCTTTTACACCCTACGTACTCAAACGCGTGAAGACGAACAACGGCTGGCTGACCGTGGGCCTGGTTGGCTTTGTCACCCCCGGCTGCGCCCTCTGGGACCGCGACAACGTCCAGGGAAAACTGGATTTCAACGGCATCGTGGAGGAAGCCAGGACGGTTATCCCGCAGCTCAAGGCAGCCGGAGCCGACGTCGTTATCGTCACCAGCCACTCGGGCGCAACCCCGGGGTCGTCCTACGGCGATGCGCTGCCGTTCCCGGAGAACGCCTCCACGCAGTTGGCCGAAGAGGTCCCCGGCATCGACGCTATCCTGGTCGGGCACGCGCACCTGGAAATCCCGGAACGTTTTGTCACCAACAAGGCCACCGGAAGGCAGGTACTGCTGACGGAGCCGCTGAAGTGGGGCATGCGCGTGGCTGTAATGGATTTGGAAGTGGCCAAGGACAAAGGCCGTTGGACGGTCACCGCCGCCCACTCGCACTTGCTGGACGCCAAGACGGTCGATGCCGATCCCGCCGTTGTGCGCGCCGTCCAGGCAGGGCACGAGGCGACTGTAAAGTATGTCAACGAAGTCATCGGCACGTCCACGGCGCCGCTGAACACCGCCACCGCTTGCTGGGAGGACTCGGCGGCCATCGATGCCATCAACTATGTCCAGGCCAGCACCATCAAGGCCGAACTGGCCGGCGGCCCGTCCGCCGGGTTGCCGGTGCTCTCCATCGCTGCGGCCTTCTCCCGCTCGGTGGACGTCAAAGCCGGGCCGCTGACCATCCGGGACGTTGCCGGGCTGTACATCTTCGACAACACGCTGCTCTCCGTCAAGGTCACCGGGGCTCAGGTCCGGGACTATCTGGAGTGGTCCGCGCGGTACTTCAAACCGGTGTTCAGCAGCCCGGCACGCGCCGCCGACGTTACCAACGCTGCCACCGCGATGGCGCCGGGCGGGACGCCGGACTACAACTACGACGTTGTCTACGGTCTTGACGCAGCACTGAACTACGAGATCGACCTTGCCAAACCGGTGGGGGAGCGGATCACCGGGCTGCGCTACGGTGGCGAGGTCCTTCGGCGGGACCAGGAATTCGCGCTGGCCATCAACAACTACCGGCAAAGCGGCGGCGGCAACTTCCCGGCAGTCATGGCGGCTCCGGTACTCTCCAACAGCCAGCAGGAGATCCGGCAGCGGATTATCGACTACGTTGTGGATCACGGCACCCTGGACGTTTCGGTGTTCAGCCAGGACAACTGGCGGCTGACCGTCAACGGCGCGGCACTCACCGTCACCGCCTAGCCGGCCTGCGTCGACCCGGGCGATTTAACCCGGACAGGCTAGATCCCGCGCCGGCACGTGCCGGCACGTGCCGGCGCGTGACGGCCCGTGCTGGCGCGTGACGGCCCGTGCCGTCACGTGCCGTCACGCGCCGTGCCGCGCCGCGGCATGCTGTTCGTTCAATTCGGAGATGTCCGCGACCACGGCGTCGAGGGCGGCGGCGAAGGCATCGGCGTCCACAAACGCGCTGTAGCCATGCTCGCCCGCGCCCAGGGCAATCCTGCGCCCGGTGATGCTGCGGTCCACATAGACCGGCCATGGCCTGGTACTTCCCAGCGGGGTGATCGTGCCGCGTTCGTAGCCGGTGGCGCCAAGGGCGACCTCCGCACTGGGAAGGGACAGTTTGTTGACACCAAGCAGCGCGCGCAGCTTGGGCCAGGAAATCTGCCGGTCGCCCGGGATGAGCGCAAAGAGGAAGCTGCCGTCCTTGTGTTTGACCACAAGGGACTTCACGATATCCGCGGGCTGAATTCCGAGGATATCGGCCGCCTCCTCGAGGCTTTTCGCGGCTTGGCGTTCCACCAGACGGATGCTGAGGCCACGGGCGGCGGCGTCCGCCAGGAACCGCTCCCGGCCGGTGCCGCCACGAGCGTCCGCCGCCGCGCCTGGATCGTTCATGGTGGGCTCATTGACCAAACTCAGTCGCGGAACAGCAGGAGCGCTTCGCCCTGGCCTCCGCCGCCGCACAGCGACACGGCAGCCTTGCCGCTGCCTCTCCGCTTCAGCTCGTGCGCCGCATGCAGGGCCAGCCGGGCGCCGGAGGCGCCGATCGGGTGGCCCAGGGCGATCGCGCCGCCGTGGATGTTGCACTGCGCCAGCGGGTAGCCGAGGTCCTTGAGCGACTGCACGGCCACCGAACCGAAAGCCTCGTTGATCTCGATGAAGTCCAGGTCCGCGGCAGACCAGCCGGCTTTCTGCAGCGCGCTGGCAATCGCGTTGGCGGGCTGGGAGTGCAGCGAGTTGTCCGGGCCGGCCACCTGCCCGGGCTTGCCGACGACGGCCAGGTACTCAAGGCCGTTCTCTTCGGCAAACTTCCGTGAGGAGAGCACGAGGGCGGAGGCGCCGTCGGACAGGGGGGAGGAATTGCCCGCCGTGATGGTGCCGTCGGTGACGAACGCCGCCCGCAGGCCCGCCAGTGAGCCGACAGTTGTGTCCGGCCGGATCCCCTCGTCCGAGGCCAGGACAATCGGCTCGCCTTTGCGCTGCTTGACGCTGATGGGGGCGATTTCGCCGTCGAACACACCGTCCTTGGCGGCCCGCGCGGCGCGCTGGTGGGACGCTGCCGCCACTTCGTCCTGGGAGCTGCGGTCAATGCCCAGCGAAAGGTTCTTGGTCTCGGTGGACAGGCCCATGGATTGCCCGTCGAAAGCGTCGGTCAGGCCGTCGTGCGCTGCAACATCCAGGGCCTGGATGGACCCGTAGGTCCAGCCCTGCCGGGAACCGGGGAGGATGTGCGGCGCGCGGGACATCGACTCCTGGCCGCCGGCTATAACAACGGCGGCGTCGCCGCTGCGGATCATTCGGGCCGCGTCGATGACGGCAGTTAGCCCGGACAGGCAGACCTTGTTGATGGTCACACTGGGAACGTTCCAGCCGAGTCCGGCCGCGATGGCGCTCTGCCGTGCAGGGTTCTGGCCCGCGCCGGCCTGCAGCACCTGTCCCATGATGACAGAGTCCACCTGCTCGGCCTTTACACCGCTGGCGGCCAGGGCCGCCCGGATGGCGTGTGCGCCGAGTTCTACGGCCGTGAAACTTGCGAGCTGGCCGTTGAGGCGCCCCTGGGGGGTGCGGGCGGCGGCGAGGATGACAACATCATTGTTGTCTGCAGAGTGGCTCATGGTTGTCTCTTCCAATCGTGAACGTTGTACAGCAAGGCTATCGTGACCCCAGTCACGGGGCCATCCGGCGGCCTGTGGCACAGGGGGTGGACACCCCAGCCGGGAGCCGGGTCCAGTGCTTGCAATCGCGGGCGAAGTGGGGTAGACAAGTAGGTTGCTTTGCCGTATCGTAGATATTTGCGTCTTCCCTGTTTACCTTCAGCCTTCATATAGCGGTGGGCTTAGCCTGGCAGCTGCGCCATCATTGTGCCGTCTACAACGTGCACCACCATGGCCAGCGCGGGTCCCGGGTCATATAGCGGAACCGGACTGGTAGCACTGCGGAGTCACTCCGCAGGGTGCATAGCGGGGGAGATCTGAAAACGCCTGAAGGTCTGTGGAAGGATCCCTCTTGGTCGCCTCGAGCACCTCTAATGTAAACAACGCTGCAACCGCTATCAATGCCGACAGTACCGACGGTGCAACCCGCCGGCTCTCATTCGCAAAGATTCACGAACCTCTTGACGTTCCGAACCTGCTTGCCCTGCAGACGGACAGCTTTGACTGGCTGGTCGGAAACGAACGCTGGCAGGCACGCGTCGCCAAAGCCGTCGAAGAAGGCGACCTCAGCGTCGCCACCTCCTCGGGTTTGTCGGACATCTTTGAAGAGATCTCCCCGATCGAGGATTTCCAGGGCACCATGTCCCTGAGCTTCTCGGAGCCGGAGTTCGCTGATCCGAAGTACACCATGGCTGAATGCAAGGACCGGGACGCAACGTACTCGGCTCCGCTGTATGTCAAGGCCGAATTCATGAACAACAACACGGGCGAAATCAAGCAGCAGACCGTGTTCATGGGTGACTTCCCGCTGATGACCGAGAAGGGCACCTTCGTCGTCAACGGCACCGAGCGTGTTGTTGTCTCGCAGCTGGTCCGTTCCCCGGGCGCCTACTTTGAGCGCACCGCCGACAAGACCAGCGACAAGGACATCTTCACCGCGAAGATCATCCCGTCCCGCGGCGCCTGGTTTGAACTCGAAATCGACAAGCGCGACCAGGTCGGCGTTCGCCTCGACCGTAAGCGCAAGCAGTCCGTCACGGTGCTGCTGAAGGCCCTCGGCTGGACCGAAGGCCAGATCCTCGAAGAGTTCGGCCAGTACGACTCCATGCGCGCAACGCTGGAGAAGGACGCCACCGAAACCCGCGAAGATGCCTTGCTGGACATCTACCGGAAGCTGCGACCGGGCGAGCCGCCCACGGTCGAGGCTGCCCAGTCCCTGCTGGACAACCTGTACTTCAACTCCAAGCGCTACGATCTGGCCAAGGTTGGCCGCTACAAGATCAACCGCAAGCTCGGCATCGACCGCTCCCTTGGTGACAAGGAAGCCTCAGTGCTGCACGTTGAAGACATCGTCGCCATGATCAAGTTCCTCGTTGCCCTGCACGCCGGTGAGAAGACCCTCACGGGTAAGCGCGACGGCCAGGACCACGAGCTCCGTGTGGAGATCGATGACATCGACCACTTCGGCAACCGCCGTATCCGCGCCGTCGGCGAGCTCATCGAGAACCAGGTCCGCACCGGCCTGTCCCGGATGGAGCGCGTTGTCCGCGAACGGATGACGACCCAGGACGTCGAGGCCATCACGCCGCAGACCCTGATCAACATCCGTCCCGTTGTGGCAGCGATCAAGGAGTTCTTCGGAACCTCCCAGCTGTCCCAGTTTATGGACCAGAACAACCCGCTCTCGGGTCTGACCCACAAGCGCCGCCTGTCCGCACTCGGCCCGGGCGGTCTGTCCCGTGACCGTGCAGGCATGGAAGTCCGAGACGTTCACCCGTCCCACTACGGACGTATGTGCCCCATCGAAACTCCTGAAGGCCCGAACATCGGCCTGATCGGTTCGCTGGCGTCCTACGGGCGGATCAACCCGTTCGGATTCATCGAAACCCCGTACCGCCTCGTGGCTGAAGGGGTCGTCTCCGACGAGGTCGAGTACCTCACGGCCGATGACGAAGCTGAAGTCCTGATTGCACAGGCCAACGCTCCGCTCGATCAGAACAAGAAGTTCGCCGAGGATACCGTCCTCGTGCGTGCCCGTGGTGGTGGAGGCGAGCCCGTGCTGGTTCCCGCCGCCGAGGTCGAGTTCATGGACGTCTCCCCGCGCCAGATGGTGTCAGTGGCTACCGCCCTGATCCCGTTCCTCGAGCATGACGATGCCAACCGCGCACTTATGGGTGCCAACATGCAGCGCCAGGCCGTGCCGCTGGTCCGTTCCGAGGCGCCGTTCGTCGGCACCGGCATGGAGCGTGCCGCAGCCGTCGACGCCGGTGACGTCACCATCGCGAAGAAGGCAGGTGTGGTGACCGAGGTCTCCGCTGAGCTGGTCATCGTGTTGAACGACGACGGTACGGAAACCAACTACCGCATCAACAAGTTCGCCCGCTCCAACCAGGGCAACTGCTACAACAACCGCGTTCTGGTGAACGAAGGCCAGCGCCTGGAAGTCGGCGGCATCATCGCTGACGGCCCGGCAACGGACCAGGGCGAACTGGCCCTCGGTAAGAACCTGCTCGTGGCATTTATGTCATGGGAAGGCCACAACTTCGAGGATGCCATCATCCTGTCCCAGCGGATCGTGGCTGAGGACGTTCTTTCCTCCATCCACATCGAGGAGCACGAGATCGACGCCCGCGACACCAAGCTTGGTGCCGAGGAAATCACCCGTGACATCCCCAACGTGTCCGAGGAAGTTCTCGCCGGCCTGGACGAGCGCGGCATCATCCACATCGGTGCCGAGGTTGAAGCAGGCGACATCCTGGTCGGAAAGGTCACCCCGAAGGGCGAGACCGAGCTGACCCCGGAAGAGCGCCTGCTGCGCGCCATCTTCGGTGAGAAGTCCCGCGAAGTGCGTGACACCTCCCTGAAGGTTCCGCACGGTGAGTCGGGCACTGTCATCGGTGTCCGCGTCTTCGACCGCGACAACGACGACGAGCTGCCCCCGGGCGTCAACCAGCTGGTCCGGGTGTACGTCGCTGCCAAGCGCAAGATCACCGACGGCGACAAGCTTGCCGGCCGTCACGGCAACAAGGGTGTTATCTCCAAGATCCTTCCGATCGAGGACATGCCCTTCCTTGCCGACGGTACCCCCGTTGATATTGTCCTGAACCCGCTGGGTGTTCCAGGCCGTATGAACGTCGGCCAGGTGCTGGAAACGCACCTCGGCTGGGTTGCCAAGACCGGCTGGAAGATCGAGGGCGAGCCCGAGTGGGTCAAGCAGCTGCCGAACCTGCCGCGCGAGAGTGGCCAGACCACTGTCGCCACGCCGGTCTTCGATGGTGCGCGGGAAGAGGAAATCACCGGTCTCCTCGACTCCACCAACGTCACCCGCGACGGCGTCCGCCTGATCAACTCCTCAGGCAAAACCCGCCTCTTCGACGGCCGCTCCGGCGAGCCGTTCCCGGATCCGATCTCGGTCGGCTACATGTACATCCTGAAACTCCACCACCTGGTGGACGACAAGATCCACGCGCGCTCCACCGGCCCGTACTCCATGATCACGCAGCAGCCGCTGGGTGGTAAGGCACAGTTCGGTGGCCAGCGCTTCGGTGAAATGGAAGTGTGGGCGCTCGAAGCTTACGGTGCCGCTTACACGCTTCAGGAACTCCTCACGATCAAGTCGGATGATATCCACGGTCGTGTGAAGGTCTACGAAGCCATCGTCAAGGGCGAGAACATCCCCGAGCCGGGCGTTCCTGAGTCCTTCAAGGTCTTGATCAAGGAAATGCAGTCGCTGTGCCTGAACGTGGAAGTTCTTTCCACGGACGGAACCACAATTGAAATGCGTGACTCTGATGACGCAGTCTTCACGGCTGCGGAAGAACTGGGCATCGATCTGTCTCGTGCAGAGCCCAGTTCCGTAGAAGAGGTTTAGCAGGCGTCCGACGGCGGGTGGTCCCCATCCGCCGTCGGCACCTCCCTCTTCCCGTAACCCAAGACTTCAGAATTTAGAGAACAAGAGAGAACAGGGACCATATGTCCAGCGAATCCTCCTTCGGCCTCATGCAGATCGGCCTCGCCACCGCGGAAGACATCCGTGGCTGGTCTTACGGCGAGGTTAAGAAGCCGGAAACCATCAACTACCGCACGCTCAAGCCTGAGAAGGACGGCCTCTTCTGCGAGAAGATCTTCGGCCCGTCCCGCGACTGGGAGTGCTACTGCGGTAAGTACAAGCGCGTGCGCTTCAAGGGCATCATCTGCGAGCGGTGTGGCGTTGAAGTCACCCGCGCCAAGGTGCGCCGTGAGCGTATGGGCCACATCGAGCTGGCCGCCCCGGTCACGCACATCTGGTACTTCAAGGGTGTTCCGTCCCGTCTGGGCTACCTCCTTGACCTGGCACCGAAGGACCTCGAAAAGGTCATCTACTTCGCCGCCTACATGATCACGAGCGTCGACGCCGACAGCCGCCACGAAGAACTGCCCAACCTCCAGGTTGAGCACGACATCGAGAAGAAGCAGCTGATCGACAACCGCGACTCCGACATCGCCACGATCGCCCGCGACCTCGAGAACGAGCTTGCCCGTCTCGAAGGCGAAGGCGCCAAGGCTGCCGACAAGAAGAAGGCCCGCGACTCCGCCGACCGCCAGATGGCTAACGTCCGCAAGCGCGCGGATGCTGAAATCGAGCGCCTCGAGCAGGTCTGGGACCGGTTCAAGAACCTCAAGGTCGCCGACCTCGAAGGTGACGAAGGCCTGTACCGCGAACTGCGTGACCGCTACGGCATGTACTTCGAAGGCTCCATGGGTGCCGAGGCGATCAAGAAGCGTCTTGAGAACTTCGACATGCAGGCCGAGTCGGACATGCTCCGGGACATCATCGCCAACGGCAAGGGCCAGCGCAAGACCCGCGCCCTGAAGCGGCTCAAGGTGGTCAACGCCTTCCTGACGACCAACAACAGCCCGCTCGGCATGGTGCTGGACGCGGTCCCGGTGATCCCGCCGGAACTGCGCCCGATGGTCCAGCTGGACGGCGGCCGCTTCGCGACCTCCGACCTCAACGACCTCTACCGCCGCGTGATCAACCGCAACAACCGGCTCAAGCGCCTGCTTGACCTCGGCGCTCCGGAGATCATCGTCAACAACGAGAAGCGGATGCTTCAGGAAGCCGTTGACAGCCTCTTCGACAACGGCCGCCGCGGCCGTCCGGTCACCGGACCGGGCAACCGTCCGCTGAAGTCCCTGTCCGACATGCTCAAGGGCAAGCAGGGCCGGTTCCGCCAGAACCTCCTCGGCAAGCGCGTTGACTACTCCGGCCGTTCGGTCATCGTCGTCGGCCCGCAGCTGAAGCTGCACCAGTGTGGTCTGCCGAAGCAGATGGCGCTGGAGCTCTTCAAGCCGTTCGTGATGAAGCGCCTGGTTGACCTCAACCACGCGCAGAACATCAAGTCGGCCAAGCGGATGGTTGAGCGTTACCGCCCGCAGGTCTGGGACGTCCTCGAAGAGATCATCACCGAGCACCCCGTGCTGCTGAACCGTGCACCCACCCTGCACCGTCTCGGCATCCAGGCGTTCGAACCGCAGCTTGTTGAAGGCAAGGCAATCCAGCTTCACCCGCTGGTTTGTGGCGCCTTCAACGCCGACTTCGACGGCGACCAGATGGCAGTGCACCTGCCGCTGAGCCCCGAAGCCCAGGCGGAAGCCCGGATCCTGATGCTGTCCTCGAACAACATCCTGAAGCCGTCCGACGGCCGCCCGGTGACCCTGCCGTCGCAGGATATGATCATCGGTCTCTACCACTTGACCACCAAGCGTGTCGGTTCAGCTGGCGAGGGCCGGATCTTCTCCTCGGTGTCGGAAGCCATCATGGCGTACGACCTGCACGAGCTGCACCTGAACTCCCAGGTCAAGATCCGGCTGGAGGGCTTTGTCCCTTACGCCGGCTGGGAAGCTCCGGAAGGCTACGAGCCGGGTCAGACCGTGCTCGTCCAGACCTCCCTGGGCCAGGTCCTCTTCAACGAGACCCTGCCCGCGGACTACCCGTGGGTGGAGAACGTTGCGGACAAGGGCGAACTGTCCACGATCGTCAACGATCTCGCAGAGCGCTACCCGAAGGTGATCACGGCGGCAACGCTGGACAACCTGAAGGATGCCGGTTTCTACTGGGCCACCCGGTCCGGCGTTACCGTCGCCATCTCCGACATCGAGGTACCCAAGGACAAGCCGCGGATCCTCGCCGGTTACGAGACCATGGCTGCCAAGATCCAGGGACAGTACGACAAGGGCCTGATCGACGACGACGAGCGTCGCCAGGAACTGATCGAGATCTGGAACAAGGCAACCAACGAAATCGCCCAGGCGATGCGTGACAGCCTGTCGCCGATGAACACCATCAACCGCATGGTCTCCTCGGGCGCACGTGGTAACTGGATGCAGGTTCGCCAGATCGCGGGTATCCGTGGCCTGGTGGCTAACCCTAAGGGCGAGATCATCCCGCGTCCGATCAAGTCCTCCTACCGCGAGGGCCTGTCGGTGCTGGAATACTTCATCGCCACGCACGGTGCCCGTAAGGGTCTGGCCGATACCGCACTGCGTACCGCCAACTCGGGTTACCTGACCCGCCGTCTGGTGGACGTCTCGCAGGACGTTATCGTTCGGGAAGAAGACTGCGGCACCGAGCGCGGCCTGATGACCGCCATTGCCGTGGCTGACGCCAACGGTGAGCTGGTCCTGGACGAGAACGTTGAGAACAGCGCGTACGCCCGGACCCTGGCCGTGGATGTCGTTGACTCCAAGGGCAAGGTTCTGGCAGCGGGCGGCACCGACTGCGGCGACGTTGTTATTGCCGAACTGTTCGCCGCCGGCATCACCGAGGTCAAGGTCCGCTCCGTACTCACCTGTGAGTCCAGCGTCGGCACCTGCGCCCTGTGCTACGGCCGTTCGCTCGCCACTGGTAAGACCGTCGACATCGGAGAGGCCGTGGGCATCATCGCCGCACAGTCCATCGGTGAGCCGGGTACCCAGCTGACGATGCGTACGTTCCACACCGGTGGTGCTGTCTCCTCCAGCGGCGGCGACGACATCACCCAGGGTCTGCCCCGTATCCAGGAGCTCTTTGAAGCCCGTACTCCGAAGGGTGTCGCGCCGATTGCTGAAGCAGCCGGCCGGATCACCATCGAAGAGTCCGAGCGCCAGATGCGCCTGGTCATCACCCCGGATGACGGATCCGAAGAGATCGCTTACCCGGTGCTGCGCCGTTCACGTCTTCTCATCGAAGACGGCGATCACGTCAGCGTCGGCCAGAAGCTCATCAACGGTCCGGTCGACCCCAAGCAGGTTCTGCGCATCATGGGCCCCCGGGCCGCGCAGAAGTTCCTGGTGGACGAAGTCCAGGGTGTGTACCGCAGCCAGGGCATCGGTATCCACGACAAGCACGTCGAGGTTATCGTCCGCCAGATGCTGCGCCGCGTCACTGTCATCGAGTCCGGCGAATCGGATCTGCTGCCCGGCGAGCTCGCCGAGCGCAGCCGCTTCGAAGATGCCAACCGCCGTGTTGTGTCCGAGGGCAAGACGCCGGCTTCCGGCCGTCCCGAGCTGATGGGCATCACCAAGGCGTCCCTGGCGACCGAGTCCTGGCTGTCCGCAGCTTCCTTCCAGGAAACCACCCGCGTCCTGACGCAGGCGGCCATGGAAGGCAAGAGCGATCCGCTGCTCGGCCTGAAGGAAAACGTCATCATCGGTAAGCTCATCCCGGCCGGCACGGGTCTCCCGCGCTACACCGAGGTCACGGTGGAGCCCACTGAAGAAGCAAAGGCCAATCTGTTTACCGGCCCCAGCGCGTTCAGTGACTTCTCCTACGATTCCCTGGGCGGCGACGGAGCTCCTGAGTTCCACGCCATCCCGCTGGATGACTACGACCTGGGCAGCGACTTCCGCTAAGCCGCCAGTTCGACGTCGGGCCCCGTCACCGCTCCGCCTAACAGCGGAGCGGAGGCGGGGCCTTTGCGTTTGCTGGGTTCGATTAAGGGCTGGCGGCGGGCCGTGTTAGACTTGAAACTAATTGTTATTGTGGCAGTGGATGAGTGCGCCGGTTACAGCTGAAAGGCTGGGCCAGGACGACGTTTCCGGTTTGCAGGGTTCTTGTGCAACGTATGCCACATTTTCGCATGCCTAGGGGCAAGGGTGGACATTAGTCCGCGGATCCCGGCGTGCGGCCCGACTATTAAGGCTTCGCCTCAGCTGCTCTGGAGAGAACTTCAAAGCTCGAGCGGCGGGGCGCAGCGACAAGAGAGCGGCCGCCAACGGCCGCTCCGGATAAAACGGAGAACACGAGAGTGCCTACGATTAACCAGCTGGTCCGCAAGGGCCGCACGCCTAAGGTCAAGAAGACCAAGGCCCCCGCGCTTAACGGCAGCCCGATGCGCCGCGGTGTTTGCACCCGCGTCTACACAACAACCCCGAAGAAGCCGAACTCGGCTCTGCGTAAGGTTGCACGTGTCCGCCTCAACGGTGGCGTTGAAGTTACCGCCTACATCCCCGGCGTGGGCCACAACCTGCAGGAGCACTCCATTGTGCTCGTCCGTGGTGGTCGCGTTAAGGACCTTCCGGGTGTCCGCTACAAGATCGTCCGTGGTGCCCTCGATACCCAGGGTGTCAAGAACCGTAAGCAGGCTCGTAGCCGCTACGGCGCAAAGATGGAGAAGAAGTAATATGCCTCGCAAGGGTCCGGCCCCCAAGCGGCCGCTAGTTCTAGATCCCGTTTACGGCTCCCCGCTGGTCACCCAGTTGATCAACAAGGTGCTCGTTGACGGCAAGAAGTCCACCGCCGAGCGTATCGTTTACGGTGCACTCGAAGGTGCTCGTGCCAAGTCCGGCGGCGACCCGGTTGCAGCCCTCAAGAAGGCCATGGAGAACGTCAAGCCTTCCCTCGAGGTCCGCTCCCGCCGCGTCGGTGGCGCTACCTACCAGGTTCCGGTTGAGGTCAAGCCGGGCCGCTCCACCGCCCTCGCCCTGCGCTGGCTGGTTGGGTACTCCAAGGCCCGCCGCGAGAAGACGATGACCGAGCGCCTCCAGAACGAAATTCTGGATGCCTCCAACGGTCTCGGTGCCGCTGTGAAGCGCCGCGAAGACACCCACAAGATGGCCGAGTCCAACAAGGCCTTCGCACACTACCGCTGGTAATACTTCCCGGACGCCGCCGGCTCAACCGAGCCGGCGGCGGACGTGCAGTCCATCCGAAAGGGAGACACCGTGGCACAGGACGTGCTTACTGACCTTAGCAAGGTCCGCAATATCGGCATTATGGCCCACATTGATGCCGGCAAGACCACTACTACCGAGCGCATCCTGTTTTACACAGGTGTGAACCACAAAATCGGCGAAACGCACGACGGCGCTTCGACGACTGACTGGATGGAACAGGAAAAGGAACGCGGCATTACCATCACGTCTGCCGCCGTGACCTGCTTCTGGGAGAACAACCAGATCAACATCATTGACACCCCCGGGCACGTTGACTTCACTGTTGAGGTGGAGCGCTCCTTGCGCGTCCTCGACGGTGCCGTTGCCGTGTTCGATGGCAAGGAAGGTGTGGAGCCGCAGTCTGAGACTGTCTGGCGCCAGGCGGACAAGTACAACGTCCCGCGCATCTGCTTCGTCAACAAGATGGACAAGCTCGGTGCTGATTTCTACTTCACCGTAGATACCATCATCAGCCGCCTCGGCGCCAAGCCGCTGGTTATGCAGCTGCCGATCGGCGCCGAGAACGACTTCGTCGGCGTCGTCGACCTGCTCTACATGCGCGCACTGGTGTGGCCCGGCGACTCCAAGGGTGACGTCACCATGGGTGCCAAGTACGAGATCCGCGAGATCCCGGCGGACCTCCAGGAAAAGGCCGAGGAGTACCGCGCAACGCTCGTTGAGACCGTAGCGGAGTCCTCCGAAGAGCTGATGGAGAAGTACCTCGAAGGTGAAGAAATCACCACCGATGAACTCAAGGCCGGCATCCGAAAGATGACGATCAACTCCGAGCTGTACCCGGTCTTCTGCGGCTCCGCGTTCAAGAACCGCGGCGTCCAGCCGATGCTCGATGCCGTGGTGGACTACCTGCCGAACCCGCTCGACGTCCCGCCGATGATCGGTCACGATCCCCGCGACGAAGAGAAGGAACTGACGCGCAAGCCGTCTTCCGAGGAGCCGTTCTCGGCTCTGGCGTTCAAGATCGCTACGCACCCGTTCTTTGGTCAGCTCACCTTCATCCGCGTGTACTCCGGTCACGTGGAGGCAGGCTCCCAGGTGGTCAACTCCACCAAGGGCAAGAAGGAGCGCATCGGCAAGCTGTTCCAGATGCACGCCAACAAGGAAATGCCCGTTGAGGGCGCTACCGCCGGCCACATCTACGCAGCGATCGGTCTGAAGGACACCACCACGGGCGACACCCTGTGTGATTCTTCGAACCAGATCGTCCTGGAGTCCATGAGCTTCCCGGAGCCCGTGATCTCTGTTGCGATCGAGCCGAACACCAAGGGCGACCAGGAGAAGCTTTCCACGGCCATCCAGAAGCTCTCCGCTGAGGACCCGACCTTCCAGGTCTCCCTCAACGAGGACACGGGCCAGACCATCATCGCCGGCATGGGCGAACTCCACCTGGATATCCTGGTGGACCGCATGCGCCGCGAATTCAAGGTCGAGGCGAACGTGGGCAAGCCCCAGGTCGCTTACCGCGAAACCATCAAGCGTGCTGTGGAGCGTCACGACTACACACACAAGAAGCAGACCGGTGGTTCGGGCCAGTTCGCTAAGATCCAGATTGCGATCGAGCCGCTGGACACGTCCGAGGGCGAGATGTACGAGTTCTCGAACAAGGTCACCGGCGGCCGCATTCCGCGCGAATACATTCCCTCGGTTGACGCTGGCATCCAGTCTGCGCTGAACGACGGCGTCCTGGCCGGCTACCCGGTTGTCGGCATCAAGGCCACGCTGATTGACGGCGCGTACCACGACGTTGACTCCTCGGAAATGGCGTTCAAGATCGCCGGGCGGATGGCTTTCAAGGAAGCTGCACGCAAGGCGAACCCCGTTCTGCTCGAACCGCTGATGGATGTCGAGGTCCGCACCCCTGAGGAATACATGGGTGAAGTTATCGGTGACCTCAACTCCCGCCGCGGCCAGATGCAGTCCATGGAAGACGCGCAGGGTGTCAAGGTCATCCGTGCGCACGTCCCGCTGTCCGGCATGTTCGGCTACATCGGTGACCTGCGCTCGAAGACCCAGGGCCGTGCTGTGTACTCCATGACGTTCAACAGCTACGCCGAGGTCCCGAAGGCAGTCGCCGACGAGATCATCCAGAAGAACCGCGGCGAGTAGCCTCCAAGGCTTCCGCAGCAACAAACTCGGGTGCGTTTCCGGTTCCGGAAATTCACCTGGTGCAGGTGGCCGGCTTCGGTCCGCCGGACCGGCCACCAGCACCGACAGGCTCAAGGGACTAGTATTAGTTCCTGAATCTGCAATTTCATCAATCCAAAGCCCCCCAAGTAGACTTACTGAAGTTTCGCCGCGACAAGCGCGGTCGAAGGGTAAGTCATTTGAAAACGTTCTAGGAGGAACCTGTGGCAAAGGCAAAGTTCGAGCGGACTAAGCCGCACGTTAACATCGGCACCATTGGTCACGTTGACCACGGTAAGACGACGTTGACGGCCGCGATTTCCAAGGTGCTGTACGACAAGTACCCGACTCTCAACGAGCAGCGCGACTTCGCGTCCATTGACTCTGCTCCCGAAGAGCGTCAGCGCGGCATTACCATCAACATCTCCCACGTTGAGTACCAGACCGAGAAGCGCCACTACGCACACGTAGACGCTCCGGGTCACGCTGACTACATCAAGAACATGATCACCGGTGCCGCACAGATGGACGGTGCGATCCTTGTGGTTGCCGCCACTGACGGCCCGATGGCTCAGACCCGCGAGCACGTTCTGCTGGCCCGCCAGGTTGGCGTTCCCTACCTGCTGGTCGCGCTGAACAAGTCGGACATGGTCGATGACGAAGAGCTCCTCGACCTCGTCGAAATGGAAGTTCGCGAGCTGCTTTCGGCTCAGGGCTTCGATGGCGACAACGCCCCGGTTGTGCGCGTTTCCGGTCTGAAGGCCCTCGAAGGCGACCCGGTTTGGGTCAAGTCCGTCGAGGACCTTATGGAAGCTGTCGACGAGTCCGTTCCGGACCCCGTCCGTGACCGTGACAAGCCGTTCCTGATGCCGATCGAAGATGTCTTCACGATCACCGGCCGTGGCACCGTTGTAACGGGCCGCGCCGAGCGTGGAACCCTCGCCATCAACTCCGAGGTCGAGATCGTCGGCATCCGCCCGGTCCAGAAGACCACGGTGACCGGTATCGAGATGTTCCACAAGCAGCTCGACGAAGCATGGGCCGGCGAGAACTGTGGCCTCCTGCTCCGCGGTCTGAAGCGTGACGATGTTGAGCGTGGCCAGGTTGTCGTCAAGCCGGGTTCCATCACCCCGCACACCGACTTCGAGGCTAACGTCTACATCCTCTCCAAGGACGAAGGCGGGCGTCACAACCCGTTCTACTCCAACTACCGCCCGCAGTTCTACTTCCGCACCACGGACGTAACCGGCGTCATCACCCTGCCGGAAGGCACGGAAATGGTTATGCCCGGCGACAACACTGAAATGAGCGTTGCGCTCATCCAGCCCATCGCCATGGAAGACGGCCTCGGCTTCGCTATCCGCGAAGGCGGCCGCACCGTTGGTTCGGGACGCGTTACCAAGATCCTCAAGTAATACTTGCTGATCCGAGTTAGTCGCTGACCGGTCCGGCTGCCTGACGGCCGCCGTTAAGCAAGGAACAGCCCCGCTGCACTGCAGCGGGGCTGTTCTTTTTAACGTCCTGCTACCGTTGCAGGTGAAGAGAGGAGTCCGGCATGGAATGGATCATTTTCCTCGTGGTTGTCCTTGCTGTCGTCGCGGGCGGCTTGTGGGCCAAGAGGTACTTCCGGCACGAAATCAAGCGGGCGAAGCGGATCGACCGCGCCAACAAGCGCCAGTAGCCGCGCCGGCGGGCTAGGGATCGGATCGACTTTTCCGGGCCCGGCTTAGTGCCTGATACCAGTAGAACGAGTCCTTGGGCGTGCGCTCCTGGGTGTCAAAATCCACGTGGATCAGGCCGAAGCGCTGGGAATAGCCGGCCGCCCATTCAAAGTTGTCCATCAGGGTCCACACGTAGTAACCAAGCAGTTCAACGTCCTCGGCGACGCCGCCAGGCGCCGTCGCATCCAGGGCATGGCCCAGATGGGCCGCGATGTATTTGATCCGGTCCGCATCCGCTATGGCGCCGGAGACGTGGTCGGGCTCCGGAAAGCTGGCGCCGCTTTCGGTGATATACAGCGGGGGCAGCGCTGCTCCATAGCGGTCTTTCAGCTCACGGAGCAGCAGGCCCAGGTGCTCCGGTGCCACCGGCCAGCCAAATCCAGTGGTCGGGTACTCCGGGAATGCCACCAGGTGGAAGGGCATCTTCAGCATGGCGTCCACGTTGCCCGCAGGGGTGTCGCCCTGGCCGCGTCCGGTCGCGACCTTCACCGGATAGTAATAGTTCAGCCCGTAAAAATCGAGGGGCTGGTGGATGGTCCGGAGGTCGTCGTCGGAGGCATTGCCGAGTGCGCGGAACCAGGGCCTCGCGATCAGGGGGACCTTCGGGTACCGCCCCAGGAGGATCGGATCCGCATAGACCCGGTTAAGGACCAGGTCAAAGATGTCGGCAAGCATCCGGTCCGTGACCGACCGGCCGGCCGGCCGCACCGGGGAGTGCAGGTTGGTGACACCCACGGCGCCGGCAACTCCCTCGGCCCGCAGCGCCTGTACGGCGAGGCCGTGGCCCAACAGCTGGTGGTGGACGGCGGGCAGGGAGTCAAAGAGCAGCTCCCGGCCCGGCGCGTGCACCCCCAGGGCGTAGCCGTTGAGCGTCACGGATGCCGGTTCGTTCAGCGTTACCCACTGTGTTACGCGATCACCGAACCGGCGGCCGGCGGCCGCACTGTACTCCGCGAAGCGCTCCGCTGTGGAGCGGTTCAGCCAGCCGCCCCGGTGTTCGAGCGGCAGCGGAGTGTCCCAATGGTACAAGGTCGCCATCGGAGCGATGCCGGCCGCGAGCAGCTGGTCAATGAGCCGGTCGTAAAAGTCCAGCCCCTCGGTGTTGAACGGCCCGGACCCCTCCGGCTGGATGCGGGGCCAGGAGAGCGAGAAGCGGTAGGAGTCGACGCCGAGAGTGCGCATCAGCTCGACGTCTTCGGGAGTGCGGTTGTAGTGGTCGCAGGCGACGGCGGGGGAGTGGCCGTCCCGGATGCTGCCTGGTTTCTGGACAAAGGCGTCCCAGCCGGAGGGGCCGCGGCCGCCGGCGTCCAGCGAACCTTCGATCTGGAAGGCGGCCGAGGCGACGCCCAACAGGAAATCCGGGCTCAAGCGGTCGGCAAGAGCCTGCAGCGCCACAGCATCCTGCACGGTCATCTGCCCATCATCCCCACGCTGCCTGCTGAAGGCAATGAGTGTCCATCCGTTCCGGCGTCGACCGGGCTGAGAGACTGCCGCTGGCGCGGTGCCCGGACCGCCCGCCGCGGCTGCCGATTCGCTTCTGCCCATAAATTCCGGCATACTAGATGAGTTGTTCAAGCGCTCTTTCGCGTCCCGATCCGGATAATGCCGGGTGTCAGGGTCCAAGTAGGAGACCAAACATAACCCACTCCCCATGGAACTGCGGATGTGTATGCGTGAAAAGCGCGACACGCCCGACCGCGGGGGTCGGTTACGCCGGCAGGTTGAGGAACCCGGATTTGTCCGGATTCAGCTTGTGCGGCGGGTGGTAGTTACGACTTCAATTGCCTCGGCAGCCACATGCAACACGCAAGTAAACAGAGCAGCCCTCACTGGAGCAGCACTAACTGAAAGAGAGTCAGGCGACATGGCGGGACAAAAAATCCGCATCCGGCTGAAGTCATACGACCACGAGGTCATTGACGTTTCAGCACGGAAGATCGTTGAGACGGTCACGCGCGCAGGCGCCACGGTAGTAGGCCCTGTGCCGCTGCCGACGGAGAAGAACATCTACTGCGTCATCCGCTCTCCGCACAAGTACAAGGACAGCCGTGAGCACTTCGAAATGCGTACTCACAAGCGTCTGATCGACATCATCGACCCCACGCCCAAGGCTGTTGATTCGCTTATGCGTCTCGACCTGCCGGCCGACGTGAACATCGAAATCAAGCTCTAGGGAGGTGCTGAGAGACTATGACCGCAACCCGTAACGTAAAGGGCCTGCTGGGCACGAAGCTCGGCATGACCCAGGTCTGGGACGAGAACAACAAGCTCATCCCCGTCACTGTGGTCCAGGCTGACTCCAACGTCATCACGCAGCTGCGCAATGCAGACACTGATGGCTATGTCGCCGTTCAGATCGGCTACGGCCAGATCGATCCCCGCAAGGTCACCAAGCCGCTGGCTGGTCACTTTGAAAAGGCAGGCGTCACGCCTCGCCGCCACGTCGTCGAACTGCGCACTGCAGATGCTGACTCTTACGAGCTGGGCCAGGAGCTCTCCGTAGAGCTCTTCGAAGCCGGCCAGAAGATCGACGTTGTTGGCACCACCAAGGGTAAGGGCTTCGCCGGTGTAATGAAGCGTCACGGCTTCCACGGCGTTGGAGCTTCCCACGGTGCACACAAGAACCACCGCAAGCCCGGTTCCATCGGTGGCGCATCCACCCCGAGCCGCGTCTTCAAGGGCATGAAAATGGCCGGCCGCATGGGCGCCGTTCGTCACACCACGCTGAACCTCACGGTCCACGCGGTTGACGTCGAGAAGTCGCTGCTCCTGATCAAGGGCGCCGTCCCCGGCGCCCGCGGCCAGGTCGTACTCGTACGCACCGCCGTGAAGGGAGCCTAGTTCAATGACTAGCACTGTCAAGGTTGACCTGCCTGCAGAGATCTTCGACGTACAGACCAACGTGCCGTTGCTGCACCAGGTCGTCGTTGCCCAGCTCGCTGCTGCTCGCCAGGGTACCCACAAGACCAAGACCCGCGCCGAGGTTTCCGGTGCAGGTCGCAAGCCGTTCAAGCAGAAGGGCACCGGCCGCGCCCGTCAGGGTTCAATCCGTGCTCCTCACATGACCGGTGGTGGCGTTGTCCACGGCCCCACGCCGCGTGACTACAGCCAGCGCACCCCCAAGAAGATGATTGCTGCTGCACTGCGCGGCGCTCTCTCTGACCGCGCCCGTAACGGCCGCATCCACGTCGTCGCTGAACTGGTAGCCGGCACCAAGCCGTCCTCCAGCGCAGCACTGGCAACCCTGCGAGGTGTCTCCGAGCGTAAGAACCTGCTCGTTGTCATCGAGCGCGCCAACGACGTTGCTGCACTCTCCGTGCGTAACCTCACGGATGTTCACGTTCTGTACGCAGACCAGCTGAACACCTACGACGTTCTCGTCTCCGATGACGTTGTCTTCACCAAGGCTGCCTACGAAGCATTCGTTGCTGACCGGGCAGTGGCAAAGAACCAGGAGGATGCCAAGTGAGTGCAGCCACCCTCAAGGATCCGCGCGACGTTGTGCTTGCACCCGTCGTCTCGGAAAAGAGCTACGGCCTGATCGACGAGGGCAAGTACACCTTCCTGGTGGACCCCCGCTCGAACAAGACCGAGATCAAGCTGGCCGTGGAGAAAATCTTCTCCGTCAAGGTCGACTCGATCAACACCATCAACCGTGCCGGTAAGCGCAAGCGCACCAAATTCGGATGGGGTACCCGCAAGAACACCAAGCGTGCAATTGTGAGCCTCAAAGAAGGCACTATCGACATCTTCGGCGGTCCGCTCTCGTAGCGGAGACCACTTTAACGAGGAAATAAATTATGGGAATCCGTAAATATAAGCCGACTACCCCGGGCCGTCGCGGCTCGAGCGTAGCGGACTTCACTGAAATCACGCGGTCGACGCCGGAAAAGTCGTTGGTACGTCCCCTCCCGAAAAAGGGTGGCCGTAACAACACCGGTAAGATCACGACCCGTCACAAGGGTGGTGGACACAAGCGCCAGTACCGTCTGATCGACTTCCGTCGCCACGACAAAGACGGCGTCAACGCCCGCGTTGCCGAAATCGAGTACGATCCGAACCGCACGGCTCGCATCGCACTCCTCCACTACGTTGATGGCACCAAGCGTTACATCATCGCCCCGAACAAGCTGTCCCAGGGTGACACGGTGGAAGCAGGTGCCGACGCTGATATCAAGCCCGGCAACAACCTTCCGCTGCGCAACATCCCGGTGGGTACCGTTATCCACGCAGTTGAACTGCGTCCGGGTGGCGGCGCCAAGATGGGCCGCTCTGCCGGTGCATCGATCCAGCTCGTGGCAAAGGAAGGCCGCTTCGCCCAGCTGCGTCTGCCTTCCGGCGAAATCCGCAACGTTGACGTGCGCTGCCGCGCAACCGTCGGCGAGGTCGGCAACGCCGAGCAGTCGAACATCAACTGGGGTAAGGCCGGCCGTATGCGCTGGAAGGGCGTTCGCCCGACCGTCCGTGGTGTCGCCATGAACCCGGTCGACCACCCCCATGGTGGTGGCGAGGGTAAGACGTCCGGTGGACGTCACCCCGTCAACCCGAACGGTAAGCGCGAAGGCCGCACCCGCCGTCCCAACAAAGAGAGCGACAAGCTTATTGTTCGTCGCCGTCGTACTGGCAAGAACAAGCGATAGGAGCCTGGACACATGCCACGCAGCCTGAAAAAAGGTCCTTTCGTTGACCAGCACCTCTTTGTAAAGGTAGCCAGGGAAAACGAAAAGGGCACCAAAAACGTCATCAAGACCTGGTCCCGCCGTTCGATGATCGTCCCCGACATGCTCGGTCACACGATCGCCGTACATGACGGACGCAAGCACATCCCCGTGTTTGTCACTGAGTCGATGGTCGGGCACAAGCTCGGCGAATTCGCTCCCACGCGGACATTCCGCGGCCATGTCAAGGACGACCGTAAGGGCAAGCGCCGCTAGGCGCCTGCACTTACGTCAAAGACGAGAGAAGGAAAGCAATGGAAGCCAAGGCAATTGCGCGTCACATCCGCGTAACGCCTATGAAGGCCCGGCGCGTCGTCAACCTTGTTCGTGGTAAGCAAGCGAATGAGGCTCTGGCAATTCTGAAGTTTGCCCCGCAGGCAGCTTCGGAGCCGGTATTCAAGGTAGTTCAGTCGGCAATCTCCAACGCCCGGGTCCTCGCGGACCGCGACGGCGTGGCGTTTGACGAGGGTGACCTCATCATCAGCGAAATGTATGTTGATGAAGGCCCGACCATGAAGCGGTTTCAGCCGCGAGCCCAGGGTCGTGCATTTCAGATTAAGAAGCGCACGAGCCACATCACCGTGGTAGTCGCTACCCCGGAGAAAGAGGAGGCTCGCTAAGTGGGACAGAAAGTTAACCCGCACGGGTTCCGACTCGGCATCACCACCGATCACGTATCGCACTGGTTTGCTGACAGCACCAAGCCCGGCCAGCGGTACAAGGACTTCGTTCGCGAAGACATCCGGATCCGCCAGCTTATGTCCACGGGCATGGAGCGCGCCGGTATCGCCAAGGTTGAAATCGAGCGCACCCGCGACCGTGTCCGTGTGGATATCCACACTGCACGTCCGGGCATCGTTATCGGCCGCCGCGGTGCAGAAGCAGACCGCATCCGCGGCGAGCTCGAAAAGCTCACCGGCAAGCAGGTTCAGCTGAACATCCTCGAGGTCAAGAACCCCGAGATGGAAGCCCAGCTTGTTGCCCAGGGCGTTGCTGAGCAGCTGACTTCCCGCGTGGCTTTCCGCCGTGCGATGAAGAAGGCCATGCAGTCCGCACAGCGTGCCGGTGCCAAGGGCATCCGGATCGCTTGCTCCGGTCGACTGGGCGGCGCAGAAATGTCCCGCTCGGAGTTCTACCGCGAAGGCCGTGTGCCCCTGCACACCCTCCGCGCGAACATCGACTACGGCTTCTACGAGGCCAAGACCACCTTCGGCCGTATCGGCGTGAAGGTCTGGATCTACAAGGGTGACGTCACCGCCAAGGAACTGGCTCAGCAGGCTGCTGCTGCTCCGTCCCGCGGCCGTGGTGCCAGCGATCGTCCGGGCCGCCCGGGCGGCGCTGACCGTGGTGACCGCCGTCGTCGTAACGATCGCCCGGCTGAGGCTGCACCCGCTGCTGCCGAAGCTCCGGCTGTTGAAGCCGGAGCCGCAGGCACGGCGCAGTCAGTAGAAGGAGGACAGGCTTAAATGCTTATCCCACGTCGAGTCAAGCACCGTAAGCAGCACCACCCGGGTCGTTCCGGCGCTGCAACGGGCGGCACGAAGGTCTCTTTCGGTGAGTGGGGTATCCAGGCTCTGAGCCCGGCATACGTCACCAACCGTCAGATCGAGTCTGCCCGTATCGCGATGACCCGCCACATCAAGCGTGGCGGCAAGGTCTGGATCAACATCTACCCGGACCGTCCGCTGACGAAGAAGCCGGCCGAAACCCGCATGGGTTCCGGTAAGGGTTCTCCGGAATGGTGGGTCTCAAACGTCAAGCCGGGCCGGGTTCTCTTTGAGATCTCCGGGGTCGATGAAGAAACGGCCCGCGAGGCACTGCGCCTGGCGATCCACAAACTCCCGTTGAAGGCACGCATTCTGCGTCGCGAAGGTGGTGAATAGAAATGTCAGTAGGATCCAAGGAACTTGCATCCGCACAGCTGGACGGTTTCGACAACGAGCGACTCGTTGAGGAACTCCGTAAGGCCAAGGAAGAGCTGTTCAACCTGCGTTTCCAGTCCGCCACCGGTCAGCTGGAGAACCACGGTCGGCTGCGCGCGGTAAAGAAGGACATCGCCCGCATCTACACCGTTCTCCGTGAGCGCGAGCTGGGCATTCGTGCCGAGGTTGCCGCACCGGTTGTGGAAGCCAAGGAAGAAAAGAAGTCCAAGAAAGCTGCAACCAAGAAGGCCGACAAGGCTGAAACGGTTGAGACTGAGGAGGACACCAAGTGAGTGAAAAGGACGAGAACGTGACGGAAACTGTTTCCGGCGCAGCTACGGCTGACGAGCGCGGTGACCGTAAGACGAAGCGCGGCTACGTGGTCTCGGACAAGATGGAAAAGACCATTGTTGTCCAGGTCGAGGACCGTGTGAAGCACGCCCTCTATGGCAAGGTCCTTCGCCGCAACACGAAGATCAAGGCTCACGACGAAGAGAACAGCGCCGGCATCGGCGACCTCGTTCTCCTCGCCGAGACCCGCCCGCTCTCCGCTACCAAGCGGTGGCGTCTGGTGGAGATCCTCGAGAAGGCCAAGTAGCACCTGCAGCCTCGCTGTGAGTCGAGAAACCCCCGTTCCCTTCTGGGCGCGGGGGTTTCTCCGTTTCCCGCCAGCGTCGCTGCCGTGATATGGGGATACGCCTGAAACGTGCTAAGATTTTGAGTTTGTATGGCGCCCTCTGTGCGCTGTCATCAAACTCGTAAACAAGCGTGCCACGGCATAGTGCCCCCTGCTGCCCCGACCCGTCGGGATTCATTAGGGAAGCAAATGTTTTTGGCACGGGAGTTTAGGCCTGGTCTGGCAAAATCCAGGCAGGTCAAGAGACACCCCGATCAACCGTTCCGCAAGGCTCATTCCGTAGGAAGACTTTCGGTCTGAGAACCCGCGCGACGCAAGGAGTAAATAGTGATTCAGCAGGAGTCGCGACTCAAGGTCGCCGACAACACGGGTGCTAAGGAAATCCTTACCATTCGCGTTCTCGGTGGATCTGGCCGTCGCTACGCAGGCATTGGCGACGTAATCGTCGCTACCGTCAAGGACGCAATTCCGGGCGGCAACGTAAAAAAGGGCGACGTCGTCAAGGCTGTCATCGTCCGTACCAAGAAGGAACGCCGCCGTGCGGATGGTTCCTATATCAAGTTTGACGAGAACGCAGCTGTGATCCTGAAGGCTGACGGTGACCCCCGCGGTACCCGCATCTTCGGACCGGTTGGTCGTGAACTTCGCGATAAGAAGTTCATGAAGATCGTTTCTCTGGCTCCGGAGGTGCTTTAGTCCATGGCTAAGATCAAAAAGGGCGACCTGGTTCAGGTCATCACCGGTGCCAAGGCTGAGCGCGGCGGTGACAAGGGCAAGCAGGGCAAGGTTCTGCGCGTATACCCCGAGTCCAACCGCGTGTTGGTCGAAGGTATCAACCGCGTAACCAAGCACACCAAGGTCGGTCAGTCGCAGCGCGGCACCAAGACCGGTGGCATCGAAGTCGTCGAGGCTACGATCCACATCTCCAACGTGGCACTGGTTGACCCGTCCACCAAAAAGCCCACCCGCGTCGGTTTCCGCACCGAGACCGTTGAGCGCGATGGCGTGAAGCGCGAAGTGCGTGTCCGCGTGGCCAAGAGCTCAGGGAAGGACATCTAATGACTGAGACTCTCGAGACTCCGGCAAGCAAGATCGTTCCTCGTCTGAAGACCAAGTACGCGGATTCCATCAAGAGCACGCTCGTTGAGGAATTCAAGTACGAGAACGTCAACCAGGTTCCCCGTCTGGTGAAGGTCGTTGTGAACATGGGTGTTGGAGATGCCGCCAAGGACTCCAAGCTGATCGACGGCGCTGTCCGCGATCTGACCCTG
Source organism: Arthrobacter sp. UYCu512 (assembly GCF_040547075.1). Lineage (NCBI taxonomy): Bacteria > Bacillati > Actinomycetota > Actinomycetes > Micrococcales > Micrococcaceae > Arthrobacter > Arthrobacter sp. UYCu512. Next base: position 181,750 of record NZ_JBEPPA010000004.1, on the reverse strand, counting down.
ATCACCGGCCAGAAGCCGCAGGTAACCAAAGCCCGCAAGTCGATCGCACAGTTCAAGCTGCGCGAAGGCATGCCGATCGGTGCACACGCAACTCTGCGTGGGGACCGTATGTGGGAATTCCTGGACCGTCTGGTCACGCTGGCTCTGCCGCGTATCCGCGACTTCCGGGGCCTCAGCGGCAAGCAGTTCGACGGCAACGGCAACTACACCTTCGGTCTGACCGAGCAGGTTATGTTCCACGAGATCGACCAGGATTCCATCGACCGCGTTCGCGGCATGGACATCACCGTCGTAACCACTGCCAAGACCGACAACGAAGGCCGCTCGCTGCTCAAGGCGCTTGGCTTCCCGTTCAAGACCGAAGATTAATCTAGCTACGTAAAAGGTCCGTCCGTGCTGGTTCCGAACTTGTTCGGCTGCCCAGCACGGTGGAAACCGTTATGAGGAAGGGCAAGAGCCCACCATGACAATGACAGATCCCGTCGCAGACATGCTTACGCGTCTGCGCAACGCAAACTCGGCATACCACGAATCTGTGTCTATGCCGTACAGCAAGCTCAAGGCACGCGTTGCCGACATCCTGAAGGCCGAGGGTTACATCGCCTCCTGGAAAGAAGAAGACGCGGAGGTTGGCAAGAAGCTGACCCTCGAGCTCAAGTTCGGTCCGAACCGCGAGCGTTCAATCGCTGGCGTTCGTCGTATTTCCAAGCCGGGACTGCGCGTTTACGCAAAGTCCACCAACCTGCCGCACGTGCTCGGTGGCCTGGGTGTCGCAATCCTGTCCACCTCTTCCGGCCTCTTGACTGACAAGCAGGCCGGCAAGAAGGGCGTGGGCGGCGAAGTCCTCGCTTACGTCTGGTAACGGGAAAGGAAGAGAATAATGTCACGTATTGGACGTCTCCCCATCACCGTTCCTGCCGGCGTTGAGGTCAAGGTTGACGGCTCTGTCGTCAGCGTCAAGGGTTCCAAAGGCGAGCTGAGCCACACTGTGGCCAGCCCGATCGAGGTTTCCCTGGAAGATGGCACCCTGACCGTCGCCCGCCCGAACGATGAGCGCGCCTCACGTTCGCTGCACGGCCTGACCCGCACCCTGATCGCCAACATGATCCAGGGTGTCACCGCAGGCTACGAGAAGAAGCTTGAAATTGTCGGTACCGGTTACCGCGTTCAGGCAAAGGGAACTGACCTGGAGTTCGCTCTGGGCTACAGCCACCCGGTTAACATCACGGCACCGAACGGCATCACCTTTGCAGTAGAGACCCCGACCAAGCTCTCTGTTTCAGGTATCTCCAAGCAGCAGGTCGGCGAGGTTGCTGCCAACATTCGCAAGCTGCGGAAGCCGGACCCCTACAAGGGCAAGGGCATCCGCTACGCAGGCGAAGTCATCCGCCGCAAGGTCGGAAAGGCTGGTAAGTAACCATGGCGATCGCAATTAACAAGAAGCGTACGAACAAGAGCAAGTCTGCCCAGCGCAGCCGTCGCCAGCTTCGTATCCGCAAGCGCATTTCCGGAACGGCTGTACGTCCTCGTCTGGTCGTCAACCGGTCCGCACGCCACGTATTCGTCCAGGTTGTTGATGACAGCAAGGGCCTGACCGTAGCGAGCGCCTCCACTTTGGAAGCCGACCTTCGTGCATTCGACGGTGACAAGACTGCCAAGGCCAAGCGCGTTGGCGAGCTCGTCGCCGAGCGTGCCAAGGCTGCCGGTATCGAAGCAGTTGTCTTCGACCGCGGTGGTAACAAGTACCACGGCCGGATCGCCGCCGTCGCTGACGGCGCACGTGAAGGTGGGCTGGCACTGTGACCGAAAATAACGAAAAGGACATTCAGGTGACTGAAGCTGTAGCTGCTCCGGCAACTGAGACCGCTGCGCCTGCTGCTGCCGCTGACGGCGCCCGTGGTGGCGCTCGTCGCGGCGAGCGTGGCGACCGCGGCCAGGGCCGTGGCGACCGTGGTGGCCGTGGTGGCCGCGATGGTGGCCGTGAAGCCGAAAAGAGCCAGTTCGTAGAGCGCGTCGTAACCATCAACCGTGTTTCCAAGGTCGTCAAGGGTGGTCGTCGCTTCAGCTTCACCGCCCTCGTCGTCGTCGGTGACGGCAACGGTATGGTCGGCGTTGGCTACGGCAAGGCTAAGGAAGTTCCTGCCGCCATCGCGAAGGGCGTCGAAGAAGCCAAGAAGTCCTTCTTCCGCGTCCCCCGCATCGGCAGCACCATCCCGCACCGCGTTCAGGGTGAAGCCGCCGCAGGCGTTGTTATGCTGCGTCCGGCTTCCGCCGGTACCGGTGTGATCGCCGGCGGTCCGGTCCGTGCAGTACTGGAGTGCGTGGGCATCCACGACATCCTCTCCAAGTCGCTCGGATCTTCCAACGCCATCAACATCGTGCACGCGACCGTTGACGCGCTGAAGCGCCTCGAAGAGCCGGCAGCAGTGGCAGCACGCCGCGGCCTCCCGCTCGACGAGATCGCTCCGCCGGCAATGGTGAAGGCGCTTTTGAACCAGAAGGCAGGTGTCTGAGTCTTGGCTAAGAACGTGCTTGTCTCCGACGCACAGTTGGAGATCACTCAGATCAAGTCCGCCATTGGCGGCAAGCAGAACCAGCGCGACACCCTTCGGTCCCTCGGCCTGAAGCGGATCGGACACACCGTTGTCCGCACCGCCGACGCCGTGACCGTCGGAATGCTCAACACGGTTCCGCACCTGGTAAAGGTAGAGGAGGCGAAGTAAATGGCAGAGAAGAACACCGCCGAAAAGGCACAGGGCGCCGCTGCTGAGAAGCAGAACGCACTGAAGGTTCACCACCTGCGTCCCGCCCCGGGTGCCAAGACCGCCAAGACCCGTGTTGGTCGTGGCGAAGGTTCCAAGGGTAAGACCGCTGGTCGCGGTACCAAGGGTACGAAGGCCCGCTACCAGATCAAGGCTGGCTTTGCCGGCGGCCAGTTGCCGCTGCACATGCGCCTGCCGAAACTGCGCGGTTTCAAGAACCCGTTCCGGGTTGAGTTCCAGGTAGTAAACCTGGACAAGCTCAACGAGCTGTTCCCGGAAGGTGGCGCAGTCACCGTGGAGAACCTGGTCGAAAAGGGTGCGGTTCGCAAGAACCAGCCCGTCAAGGTGCTGGGCACCGGTGACATCACCGTCAAGGTTGACGTCACCGTGCACGCATTCTCGGCCAGCGCCGCAGAGAAGATTGCCGCAGCAGGCGGAAGCACCACCGCCCTCTAAGGAGGCGGCGGGGCAGTTGCCCGTTGTGAAAACTCCCGGTAGCCGGGGCTTCGGCCCCGGCTGCCGGGAGTTTTTCTCGTTTCCCGGTCCGGCGATTGTTCGCAGGGCGCGTCCACCCGTTAGACTCGGTTGTTGGGTTTATTTGACCTGCCTCACACGACTTTACTTAATACTCAGGAGGACGCTTGCTTAGCGCATTTGGCCGGGCCTTTCGCACGCCTGATCTGCGACGCAAGTTGTTGTTCACGCTGGGAATCATCACCATCTTCCGCTTGGGTGCCTTTGTCCCCTCGCCCGGTGTGAGCTACCAGAATGTCCAGCAATGCTTGCAGAACGGTCAGACCTCGGGCGGTATCTACCAGCTCGTCAACCTGTTTAGCGGCGGTGCGCTGCTGCAGGTGTCCGTCTTCGCCCTGGGCATCATGCCCTACATCACGGCCAGTATCATCGTCCAGCTGCTCCGGGTGGTTATTCCCCGGTTCCAGATGTTGTACGAAGAAGGTGCCTCCGGCCAATCGAAGCTGACGCAGTACACGCGTTACCTTACGATCGCGCTGGGCCTGTTGAATGCCACGACCCTGGTGTCGTTGGCCCGCTCCGGCCAACTGCTGCCCAACTGCCAGCTGCCGATCATCCCGGACACCGGCATCGTGACCACCATCCTGATCATCATCACGCTCACGGCCGGCACCGGCCTGATCATGTGGATGGGCGAGCTTGTGACCGAAAAGGGTGTTGGCAACGGCATGTCGCTGCTCATCTTCACCTCGATCGTCTCCAGCTTCCCCGGCTCCCTGGGTGCCATCTGGACCTCCAAGGGTCCGGGCACCTTCTTCCTGGTCCTGGTCATCGGATTGCTGACGGTGGCCGCCGTGGTCTTTGTGGAGCAGTCCCAGCGGCGCATCCCGGTGCAGTACGCCAAGCGCATGATCGGCCGCCGCACCGTGGGGGGCACCAGTACCTACATCCCGATCAAGGTGAACATGGCCGGCGTCGTTCCCGTCATCTTCGCTTCGTCGATGCTGTACCTGCCGGGCCTGATCTCGCAGTTCAACCAGCCCAAGCCCGGCGAGCAGCTGGCCCCCTGGGTGGAGTGGATCAACAACAACCTGGTCCGCGGTGACCACCCCGTCTACATGGCGCTCTATTTCGCCATGATTGTGTTCTTCACTTACTTCTATGTTGCGATCACTTTCAACCCTGAAGAAGTATCTGAGAACATGAAGAAGTACGGCGGCTTCATTCCGGGTATCCGTGCCGGCAAGCCGACTGCAGATTACCTGCAGTACGTGCTTGCCAGGATCACGCTTCCCGGTGCCATTTACCTCGCTTTTGTTGCACTTATCCCGCTGGTCGCCCTGGTCCTGATCAACGCCAACCAGAACTTCCCGTTCGGTGGTACGTCGATCCTGATTATGGTCGGCGTCGGGTTGGAGACCGTCAAGCAGATTGACGCGCAGCTACAGCAGCGTCACTACGAAGGGCTTTTGCGATGACGAGAATGTTGATTATCGGACCTCCCGGATCCGGCAAGGGTACGCAGGCGGAACGCATTTCTGAGCGCCTCGGCGTTATTGCGATCTCCACGGGAGATATCTTCCGCGCCAACGTCAAGGGTGAGACGCCGTTGGGCATCGAAGCCAAGAAGTACATGGACGCCGGCGACTTTGTCCCGGACAGCGTGACCAACAAGATGGTTCGCGACCGGCTGCAGGAGGGCGACGTCGGGAACGGCTTCCTCCTCGACGGCTACCCGCGGACCACAGCGCAGGTCGACTACCTCGACGGGATCCTCGCCGAAGGGGACCAGAAGCTCGACGTCGTCCTGCAGCTGACGGCCGACGACGAGGAGCTTGTCACCCGCCTGCTGGGCCGCGCCAGGGAAACCGGACGCTCCGACGACAACGAAGCCGTCATCCGGCACCGCCTCGACCTCTACCACGGCCAGACGGAAGCCGTCGTCGCCAAGTACGCCGAGCGTGGCATCCTGACCCGTGTTGATGGCATTGGCGGCATCGACGAGGTCACCGACCGTGTGATGGAAGCGATCAAAGCGGCCCAGTCGGCCTGACCGGATCATGAACCTTGAGGCCCCTCCCGTGAACCGGGAGGGGCCTCAGCCATTTGGCCATCCGCCCATCGGGGCGGCCGGCCCCACCGAAAGGAAGTTGCGAATGGCATTCGGCCAGCCACGCATCGAATACAAGACCAACGCCCAGATGCGTTCCATGCACCAGGCCGGGCTCGTCCTCAGCCGGGCCCTTGACGCCGCGACAGCGGCGGCCGCCCCGGGGAAGACCACCAAAGACCTTGACGCTGTGTTCGCCGCCGTCCTCAAGGACGCTGGTGCCACATCGAATTTCCTCGGATACCACGGGTTCCCCGCGACCATCTGCACCTCGGTCAACGAGGAAGTAGTGCACGGCATCCCCGGCGGCCGCGTCCTGGCGGACGGGGATATCCTTTCGATCGACGGCGGCGCGATCCTGGACGGGTGGCACTCGGACTCCGCGCGAACCGTTATCGTGGGCACGGCCGATCCTGAGGACCAGAGGCTCTCCGACGTCACCGAGAGCGCAATGTGGCATGGGATTGCCGCCCTCGCGACCGGGAAGTTCGTCGGCGACGTCGGGAACGCCGTCGACGATTACGTTTCCTCCGTGCCCGGCAAGGCCTTGGGCATCCTCGAGGACTATGTGGGCCACGGCATCGGTTCCGAAATGCATATGGCCCCGGACGTACCGAACTTCCGCACCACTCACCGCGGACCGAAGATCCGTCCCGGGCTGTGCCTGGCCATCGAACCCATGCTGGTCCGGGGCAGCATCGAAACCGCTGTCCTGGACGACGACTGGACAGTCGTGACCACCGACGGCAAACGGTCCTGCCAGTGGGAACATTCCGTTGCGGTCCACGAGAAGGGCATCTGGGTTCTGTCCGCGCCGGACGGGGGAGCGGCGAAGCTGGAACCGTTCGGCGTCGTGCCCGTCCCGATTCCCTAAACCCGCTTAACCCAAGTAGCTCGCAGTTGTGGCCGTTATGAGTGCTCAAAACGGCCACAACTGCGAGCCAGTTGGGTGGGAGGGACTTAGCTCTTGAGTTTAGGCTTCACGTCCTTGGTGTAGATCCCTTCCAAGGTGCTTTTGAGTGCCGTCATTGTCGCCTGGACATCGCCCTGCTGGGTGAGGATCGCCGCGGCGGACTTGGCCATTTCCTGGTCGGCGCCGGGCAGGAACACCCGCGCGTTGTCCTGCACGCGCGTCACGGCGAGCTGGTCCATGGCTGTCTTGATCTGCGGGGTGGCAGCGAGAACAGCGGTCATGTCCGCGGACGTCCGGGTGGGCATGTAGCCGGTGGCCGCGGAGAAGTCTGCCGTGTTTTCCGGTTCCGTAATGAACTTCAGGAACATGGCTGCTGCGAGCTGGACCTCCTTGCTGACGCCGCTGGGGATGCCCAATCCCGCACCGCCGGTGGGGCACACAGGGCTCTCGTTCTTGGGTCCGCCCGGGAGGTAGCCGACGCCGACATTAAACTTCGCGGACTTCAGGACCCCCAACAGCGAACCCGTTGAGGAGATCGTTGATGAGGTAATGCCCGCGGCGAAGTCGTCGGCAGCTTCCTTGGAGGAGACGCCTGCCCACTTGTCCTTGAAGATGGAGTCCTGGGCCCACTGCAGCGCGGCGACCGACTCGGCGGAATCGCAGTTGATGGACCATTCATTGGACCAGCTGCCGCCCCAACCCCACAGGTTATTTTGCAATGTCCAGCCGGCGTACCCGGCCAGGGCCGGGTAAATGTAGGCATACTGGGCGCCGGAGCTGGCCTGCAGCTTAGGGGCCCACTCGGCAAATTCCTGCCACGTCTTCGGCGCGCGGTCCGGCAGCCCGGCTGCCTTGAAGTGGTCCTTGTTGTAGTAGAACAGCGGGGTGGAGCGGCCGTAGGGGAGCGCCCACTGCTTGTCCTCGTACTGGTAGTCGGCGACCAGGGACTTTTGGAAATCCCCCACCTTGATGTCCAGCTGCTTGACCAGGCTGTCCAGCGGGATGATGTTGCCGTTGGTGTAGTAGCGGAACCACCAGACATCGGAGAGCACCACAAGGCCCGGAAGGCCTGACTTGGCGGCCTGGGATGTTTGGAACTTCTGTGCGATTTCCTCGTAGTTCGCCCCGGCGGTGACGAGGTTGACTTTGATCTCCGGGAATTTGGCCTGGAACTTGTCGATCATGGCTTTTTCCACGTCCTGGGACTTGCCCGGGTGGTTGCTCCAGAAATCGATCGAAGCTGCCGGCTTGACGCCGTTGAAGTCGATGTCGGCGGCGGTGGTTGCTGCCGCAGTGCCGCCGGTGGACGGGCCGCCGCAGGCAGACAGCGCAGCGGCGCCGGCGCCTGCGCCGGCCAGTCCCAGGAAGTGCCTTCGGCCAAGATTCGATGCCATGGTGGATCCTCTCGATGATGCTGACTCGTTGAACGGTGTAGACGTTGTGGGCAGGGGAACTTTCGAGCGCTGTGTCATCCGGTGACGCTGCCCTGGGTGAGGCCGGCGACGATATAGCGCTGCAGGGCGGCAAAGACCAAGAGGATGGGCACAATGACCAGTACGGCGCCGGCCATCAGGATGCCCCAGCCGGAGCCGTTTCCTTCCGAGTTCTGCAACAGCGTCAGGCCGACGGGCAGTGTCATGGTTTCCGGCCGGTCGGTAATGATAAGGGGCCAGATGTAGTCGTTCCATTCGCTCACCACTGTGACCAGGGCGACGGTGGCTATGGAGGGGCCGGAGACCGGGACAGCGACCTGCCACAGCCGGCGCCAGTGGCCCGCGCCGTCGATCTCGGCAGCCTCCAGGATGGAGCCGGGCAGCGTCATAAAATGCTGGCGCAGCAGGAAGGTGCCGAAGGCGGTGCCGAGTCCGGGCAGGATGATGCCCCACAGCGTGTTTTTTCCGCCCATGCCCGCGATCAGGATGTAGTTGGGCAGGATCGAAACCTGCGGCGGCACCATCAGCGCGACCAGGATAAGAATGAAAATGGCGTTCTTGAAGGGAAAGCGCACAAAAACCAGGGCGTAGGCGGTCAGGATGGCCAGGATCACCTTCACGGTGGCGCCCACGGTAGTCACAATCAGGCTGTTGAGGAAGAACTGGGCAAACGGCACGGTGGTCATCGCAACGCGGTAGTTGTCCAGGTTTACGCTCTCCGGCAGGAGCTTGAGGTCCATGGTGATGATTTCACCGGGTTGCTTGAGGGAACTGAGGACCATCCATAACAGTGGCAGGACCACGACGAGGGTGCCGAGGATGAGGGGGACGTAGCCGCCGGCGATTGTCTGCACCAGGTTGGCGCGGGAAAACGGCCGCTGGCGCGGCACCTCAGCCTCGGTGCCGGAGGCGGCTGCGGCCGGGGGATCGGGATTCACGGGCGAGAGTGTGCTCACGAGTAGTGCACCTTCCGTTCGACGAACCGCACCTGCAGCACGGTGATGATGAGCAGGATGCCAAAGAGGATCACGGAGATTGAGGCGGAGTAGCCGGCCCGGTTGAAGGCACCGAAAGCCTGCAGGTATGCCTCGTAAATCAGGGTGCTGGTGCCGTTGCCCAGCGGGGTCATGATCCGGATCAGGTCGAAGGCCTGCAGGGAGCTGAGCATTGTGGTGATCAGCAGGAAGAAGGTTGTGGGAGAGAGCAGCGGAACCGACATGCTGACGAAGCGGCGGAAACCGTTGGCGCCGTCCAGGGAGGCGGCCTCCATCACATCCTGGGGGAGCGACTGCAACCCGGCGAGGTAGACGACGGCGCAGTAGCCGAGGTTTTTCCAGACATAGACGATGATGACCATCACCAGGGACAGTTGCGGGTCGTTGATCCACTGGGGGCTCTGCTGGCCGAAGCCTCGCAGCAGCCAGGCGAGCACGCCGTAGCCGGGATCAAAGATGAACAGCCAGACCAGCCCAACGCCCACACCGCTGAGCACGTAGGGGGCAAAGACGGCGGACCGGGCGAAGGTGGTTCCGCGGACTTTGGAGTTCAACGCGAGGGCTACCAGCAAACCGAGGACCATGGAGCCGCCAACGGTGATAACGGTAAAGACGGCGGTGGTCCCCAGGACCTTGGCGGCGTCGGCGCTGGTGAAGAAGTTGATGTAGTTGTCGAAGCCGACGACCGTGGCGGAAGCGGAGCCAAGGGTCCAGTCAAGCGTGGAGTAGTAGATGTTATTGATCAGCGGCAGGTAGGTAAACACCGCTATCAGTGCAAGGTTTGGCAGGGCCAGCGCCAGGAAGACCATAAAATCCCGGCGGGTCCGGTTGGACCAGCGTCCCCGGCGCGGGTCCGGTGCGACAGTCCGGGCGATAGCCGGAGGACTCTCGGTCAATTGTCGTGTCATAGGGGTCTCTAACGGATCCGGGCCTGCCGATGGCAGGCAAGTGGGCGGGGGATCAACAACACTTCACCACACAGGTGGTGGGCGGAACCCCGATCAAGCCCCGGTCGGAGCATTGTTTTGGCAGGCTTCCGTGCCCGTTTACCTAATGTTGGTTGCAGTATTACACAAAGTTCGCCCGGGACCGTGTGATGTGCGCCGGTCATGTTCACGGCGGCTGCGCGCACAATGGACCCATGACTGCAATCACTTCGATCACGGACGTGCCGGGAATCCGGGTGGGCCACACGGAAAGGACGGCCGCCGGGTGGCTCAGCGGGGTGACGGTGGTGCTCGCTCCGGCCGGCACTGCGGGCTCCGTCGACGTCCGCGGCGGCGGCCCAGGAACGCATGAAACCGACGCGCTGGACCCCACAACCCTGACCCGCACCGTTGACGCCGTCGTACTCACCGGAGGGAGCGCCTACGGCCTGGCCGCCGCCGGCGGGGCCCAGCGCTGGTGCGAGGAGCACGGCCGCGGGTTAACCGTGCCCGGCGGACTGGTCCCAATCGTGCCGGCGGCGGCAATCTTCGACCTTGGCCGCGGCGGCGACTTTGCTGCCCGCCCGGGACGCCGCCATGGGCTACGCGGCCACAGCGGACGCGGCCGGCCGCACTGAAGGGCACGCCGTCGAACGAGGCAACGTAGGCGCCGGCACCGGCGCCCTCATTGGCCGGGGGACCTATAAGGGCGGCATAGGCACAGCCTCGATCACGCTGGAGAACGGCGTCGTGGTCGGGGCCCTCGCCGTAGTTAACGCCCTGGGCCTGCCCTACGAGGGTTCCGGCGCGATCACTGATCGGCAAGCGAAAGCCACGGCTGCGCCGCCGCTCAACACCACCCTTGCCGTTGTAGCCACCAATGCGGTCCTGGACAAAGCCGAATGCAAACGCACCGCTTCGGCGGCGCATGCCGGCCTGGCGCGGGCACTGTATCCCAGCCACACCCTGGCCGACGGCGACACCGTCTTTTGCCTCGCCACCGGCGCCCTGTCGCTGGACCGCAGCAGCGAGGCGGCTCGGCAGGGGAGCCTGATCAGCCTGCAAAGTGCGGCTGCCGACGTCGTCCGCCTGGCGATCCTGGACGGGATCGCCAGCGCGCGGGCCGTGAGCACTCCGGCGGGCCACTTTGGTGCATACGGACGCTGAGTGCGCTACGATTGCTGGATTTAACATTTCGGCGGCAATGCCGTAGTGTTGTCTGTTGGTTGTCTGCCCTGTTGTGCCCTTTTGTGGCCGGGAGGCATCAGCCAATCAATCAAAAACGTCCGTGGTCATTTCCGGTGCAACCGGAAGGGCTGCGGCAAACAACAGTTAGCGGAGGGTATGGCCAAGAAGGACGGGGTCATTGAGATCGAGGGCGTTGTGACTGAGGCGCTGCCTAACGCGATGTTTCGCGTTGAGCTCACCAACAAGCACGTCGTTCTGGCACACATCTCTGGAAAGATGCGCCAGCACTACATCAGGATTCTCCCTGAGGACCGGGTAGTGGTGGAGCTGAGCCCGTACGACCTGACACGTGGTCGTATCGTCTACCGCTACAAGTAAACACTGGACGGCCAAGGCAACAGCCGAAGGCCGGTCCAGCTGACCACTGCAACACGCAAAGGAACGCCATGAAGGTCAAGCCGAGCGTCAAGCAGATCTGCGAAAAGTGCAAAGTGATCCGCCGTAATGGCCGGGTCATGGTGATCTGCGAGAACCCGCGCCACAAGCAGCGCCAGGGCTAATTTCCCTTTCGGGAAATCCTGGGTTGCTAACCCACGCAAGTAAATAAAAGGCAGCACAAGCTGATCTGGGACGTATGGGCCCGGACAGCTAACCCCCGGTCGGAGGCTGGGGCCGCACGCACCGTGCGGGTGTACTGCCTACGACCTCCGGTTTATTCAAGGAGCACTGCCTCTATGGCTCGTCTCGCTGGCGTAGACATTCCCCGCGAAAAGCGGTTGGAAATTGCGCTTACTTACATCTACGGCGTGGGCAAGACCCGTGCACACGAAACCCTGGCTGCCACCGGCATCAGCGCGGACGTTCGGGTCAAGGACCTGTCCGACGCCGAGCTCGTCCAGCTGCGTGATTACATTGAAGGCAACTACAAGGTTGAAGGTGACCTTCGCCGCGAAGTAGCAGCAGATATCCGCCGCAAGGTGGAAATCGGCAGCTATGAAGGTATTCGCCATCGCAAGGGCCTGCCAGTGCGCGGACAGCGTACAAAGACGAACGCACGTACCCGCAAGGGCCCGAAGCGCACCGTCGCAGGCAAGAAGAAGACGCGCTAAACCGCTCGTCTTCCACCCGATAACTTTCTGTAGGAGAAATAATGCCCCCGAAGACTCGTGGCGCGGTTCGCAAGCCGCGTAAGAAGGACAAAAAGAATATCGCGCTGGGCCAGGCGCACATCAAGAGCACCTTTAACAACACCATCGTTTCCATCACGGATCCGAACGGTGCTGTCATCTCCTGGGCTTCCTCCGGTGAGGTTGGCTTCAAGGGCTCACGTAAGTCCACCCCGTTCGCAGCCCAGATGGCCGCCGAAGCCGCCGCAAAGCGTGCGCAGGAGCACGGTATGCGCAAGGTTGACGTATTCGTCAAGGGCCCGGGTTCGGGTCGCGAAACGGCTATCCGTTCACTGCAGGCCGCTGGCCTTGAGGTTGGATCCATCCAGGATGTAACCCCCAGCGCCCACAACGGTTGCCGTCCGCCGAAGCGCCGCCGCGTCTAAGGCTTTCCAACGCACCGGTGCTTGCCCGGACCTTCGATGGTCCGGGCAAGCCCGGCGGCGTTAAGTCCTCAGACCGATCTTTCCACCACCTGTGTTGCGTCATATAGCGGATGCTCGCCGAAAGGAAACCTAAGTGCTCATTGCACAGCGCCCCACCCTCTCCGAAGAGGTCGTCTCCGACAACCGCTCCCGTTTCATCATTGAACCGTTGGAGCCCGGCTTCGGATACACCCTCGGAAATTCCCTCCGCCGTACCCTGCTCTCCTCCATCCCCGGTGCCTCTGTCACGAGCATCCGGATCGATGGCGTGCTGCACGAGTTCACCACGGTTCCGGGTGTCAAGGAAGATGTCACTGAGATCATCCTTAACATCAAGAACCTCTCGGTCTCCTCCGAGCACGACGAGCCGGTTGTTGCTTACCTGCGCAAGCAGGGCCCGGGAGTCGTCACGGCCGCGGACATCGCTCCGCCGGCCGGCGTCGAATTCCACAACCCGGATCTGCACATTGCCACACTGAACTCGAAGGGCAAGTTCGAACTCGAACTGACCATCGAGCGCGGCCGCGGCTACGTTTCGGCCGCTCAGAACAAGTCCGGCGACTCCGAGATTGGCCGCATCCCGGTCGACTCGATCTACTCGCCGGTGCTGAAGGTTACTTTCCGCGTGGAAGCTACCCGTGTTGAGCAGCGCACTGACTTCGACAAGCTGATTGTCGACGTCGAGACCAAGCAGGCCATCGCCCCGCGCGATGCGGTTGCTTCGGCAGGTACCACCCTGGTGGAACTGTTCGGTCTGGCCCGCGAGCTGAACACCGCAGCTGAAGGTATCGAGATTGGCCCGTCGCCGACGGATGCTGCGCTGGCAGCAGACATGGCCTTGCCGATCGAGGATCTGGACCTCACCGTCCGTTCCTACAACTGCCTCAAGCGTGAGGGCATCCACACCGTGGGTGAACTCGTTGCCCGCTCCGAGGCTGACCTGATGGACATCCGTAACTTCGGTGCGAAGTCCATTGATGAGGTCAAGGCAAAGCTTGTTGAACTGGGCCTGTCCCTCAAGGACTCCCCTCCCGGATTTGACCTCGCAGCACGCGCCGCAGCAATTGAAGAGGACGACGCCGCGTTCAGCGACGACGAGCTCTAACAAACAGATCTTGGCCTGCCGGCTGGATGCACCACGGTGCGCAGCCCAACGGCTTCCATATGAGGAGAAACTATTATGCCTACCCCCGCTAAGGGTCCGCGCCTCGGAGGCGGAGCAAGTCACGAGCGCCTGATGCTCGCGAACCTGTCCGCCGCACTGTTCGAGCACAAGCGGATCACCACCACGGTGACCAAGGCCAAGCGACTGAAGCCGTACGCCGAGCGCCTGGTGACTTTCGCCAAGCGCGGCGACCTGGCTTCCCGCCGCCGTGTACTCGGCTTGATCAGCGACAAGGGCATCGTCCACGAGCTGTTCACCGACATTGCGCAGGCAGTGGAGAACCGCAACGGCGGCTACACCCGCATCACCAAGATCGGCAACCGTAAGGGCGACAACGCTCCCATGGCTGTCATTGAACTGGTTCTCGAGCCGGTTTCCGCGAAGCAGGCAGTCGTAGCCGAGGCTACCTCCGCCGCCAAGCGCGACGCCGACAAGGCGGCCCCGGTTGCTGAGACCGACGCTGCCGAGACAGAAGAGGCTCCGGCCGCCGAGGTCACCGAGACGGAAGCAGTTGCTGCCGAAGAGGCTCCGGCCGCTGAGGAAGCCGCCGCAGAGTCCAAGGACGCGAAGTAATTCGCTGACTTCTTCGCCTAGACTTAAGTCTATGAACGACCAGAAACCCGTTGCCCCCGTCCGAGGGGGCGGCGGGTTTTTGCGTATCCGGCTGGATCTTGCGTACGACGGCGGGCCCTTCAGCGGGTGGGCCGTCCAGCCCGGCCGGCGAACTGTCCAGGGCACGCTCGAGGACGCCATTGCGATGCTGATCCGCCGGCCCGTCAGGGTCACCGTCGCCGGGCGGACCGACGCCGGGGTGCACGCCCGCGGACAGGTCGTGCACGTTGACCTCAGTGCGGCAGAGTGGACGGGCCTGAACCGCGGCGTGGAACTGGACCCCGCAGTGGCCCTGCTCCGCCGCCTCCGCGGCTCCCTAAGCCGTGGTCTCGGCGACCTCACCGGCGCCATTGAGGTCCATAGGGTCGCCATCGCCCCGGAGGGCTTTGACGCCCGGTTCTCAGCGCTCTGGCGCCGCTACAGCTACCGGATTGCTGACGGGCCGGCGCTCTGGGATCCATTGGGGCGGAGCTCCACCCTGTGGCACCCGGAACAGTTGAACGTCGTGTTGCTCAACGAGGGTGCCTCCCAGTTGCTGGGCCTCCAGGATTTCCGTTCGTACTGCAAACCGCGGCAGGGCGCCACCACCATCCGGGAGCTCCAGCGCTTCGAGTTCGCCCGCGGTGCCGACGGGGTACTAGTGGCCACGGTCCAGGCTGATGCGTTTTGCCACAACATGGTCCGGTCGTTGGTTGGATCAGCGCTGTTCGTGGGGGCCGGCATCGAGACGCCGGACTGGCTCTTCGAGCGGCTGGTGGCCCGCCAGCGTGATGCCAAATCCGTTCTGGCCGCCCCGCATCCACTGGTGCTGGAGGAAGTGGCCTACCCTTCGGCAAGCGGGCTGCTGGCTAGGGCCGAGTTGACCCGGGCGCGGCGCCGAGAGCAGCCCGCAGTGGATTAGAAGGCCGGCGGGGCGGCCTCGGCGGGCAGGACCATGGTGAAGGTGCTCCCGCAGCCCGGACGCGTGTTGCAGCTAAGGGAACCGCCGTGGCCCTCAATGATCGCCTTGGTGATGGACAGGCCCAGCCCGGCCCCGGGGATCGGGCCCTCACGAACCGCGGGGCTGCGGAAGAACCGGGTGAAGATCCGTTCGGCGTCGCTGGCGGTCATCCCCATTCCGGCATCCTCCACGTGCAGCAGCACCAGCCCCTCCGCCGTACTGGCGGAGACGTGGACGCTGCCGCCGCCGGGTGAGTACTTAATGGCATTGGAGACGAGGTTGTCCAGGGCCTGGCTGATCCGCAGCGGATCAACATCGGCCCAGAGCGGGTCCGGCAGGTCCATGGTCAGCAAGACCCGGGACGCGTGGGCGTGGGCTTGGGCCGAGCCGAGGCTCGCTTCCACAAGGCTGGTCAGGTCAGTCCGGCGCGGATGGACGTAGACGGTCGCGGTCGCGGACATCAACAGGTCCGAGACAAGGGCCAGCAGGCGCTCGGCGTTGCGTTGGGCCACTTCGACCCGCCGCACGGTGGTGGTGGAGAGCTCCGCGGAATCACCGAGGACCAAGTCCAGGTTGCCGATGATCGAGGTCAACGGGGTGCGGAACTCATGTGAGACGGTGGAGACGATGTCGTCCCTGACGGCGAGGGCCTCCACCAGTCCGGTGACCTCGGTGAACACCACGACGGAGCCGCAGAATCCGCCGTCGTCGTCCCTGAGCGGCCGCGCGCCAGTGGAGACCACGCGGTTGCCGGGGGCTTCGCCAAAGCGCACCAGGTAGTCCGCGAAACACTCGCCGGAGGCCGCCCGCCGCAGCGGCCGTCGTTCCGGGGCGAGGGGTGTCTCAGGGTCCTGCCCGGTGAGCAGCAGCCGTGACTCGTCCGTACCCTTCGCGGCGCCGGCAGGGGTGGCGGATTCCTCCAACGCCGTTTGCCAGCTGTTGGTCAGCAGGCGCCCGCCCGCGGCGTTGACGGCGACGATGCCAACATCGACAGTGTCCAGGATGGTTTTGAGAAGCCGCTCGCGTGCCCTGCTGGCAGCGAGCAAGGCCTGCAGCTGGGACTCCTTGGCTTCGATTCGCCGTTGCTCCTGGTGCACCCGCAGGCGGGCATATCGCAGGGCAACCGACACGGCAAGCGCCGTGCCCGGCAGGAGCAGCAGCACTGCGATCCGGTCCGGCCCGGCGGCGTTGGCCGGGATCCACGGCAGGACGGCCAGAAGCGGCCCGAAGAAGCTGATGGACAGGCAGGCAGCTGTGGGCAAGCCGGAGCTGGAGATCCAGACCACCGGCAGGATGGAAAGCACGCCGACGCTGGACAGGCCCGCGGGGCTGCCGCTGAACCCGATCGCGACGAGATCCAGAAGCGGGATCATCAGCGGGGCGAGCCGTCCGAGACGTTCCCACGGCACCACAACGCATGCCAGCAGGGCCACCGTGTGCAGTGCCACGGCGAAAAGAAACACCGGATCACTGAAGAGCACTTGCCAGCCGGCGGGTGATGCCAGGACGACGGCGACCATGGCCACCGCCAGCGGCAGCTGGCAGGCCAGCGACCGCACCCGAGGCCCCAAGGCACTGAAGTAGCCGTCCACCCTTCGGACCAGTTGCTGTTCACTCACTGAAGCCTTACTCCTTCCTCGCTGCTCCAGTTTTACACCTCCTGTCACACAAGATTGACTCAACACTTAGGAATTGGGCTTCTATTCCTGCGCCGGAACCGTCTTTTCCGCGTCCCCGTGGGTATCCTGACAATGCCGGTGGGGGCCGGTGTGATCAGCATTGCCGGCGCGTCCGCGTCGGAAGATGGAGCAGGACCTGATGTGAGGGGCGCCATGACTGACCTTGGAGTCGCTGTCGTCGTTGAGGACGACGAAGACGTTCGAAACCTGATCGAAGCCGTACTGAGCCAGGCGGGATTCGACGTCCATTTGGCAGCCCGCGGCCGGGAAGGGGTGGACGTCGTCCGTCGCTTGGACGCTGACGTCGTCACCTTGGACGTTGGGCTGCCCGACATCGACGGCTTCGAAGTACTGCGCCGGATCCGCCTGTTCAGTGATGCGTACGTCGTGATGTTGACAGCGCGAACGGACGAGATGGACACACTCACCGCGCTGCACACCGGCGCCGACGATTTTTTGACCAAACCCTTCAGGCCCCGCGAACTCCGTGCCAGGGTGGCGGCGATGATGCGGCGGCCCCGGCAGAACACTATCAGCGCACCACTCGGCACTGCGGTCGCTGCGGGTTTCGCCGCCCCGGCTGTGCCGCAGGATTCCATGCTCCGGCACAACGGTCTGGAACTTAACCCGGACAGCCGGACGGTCACCGTGGACGGCGCGGCCACCAGCCTTACCCGCAGCGAGTTCGATCTACTGCATGCCCTGCTCAAGGGAGCCGGTGCCGTCCGCTCCAAGTCTGACCTGGTCCGCGTGGTCCGGGGCGAGTACTACGCCGCGGACGCGTATATCGGTGAATCCGACGAGCGGGCCGTTGAGGTCCATATCGGGAATCTTCGGCGGAAGCTGCGCGAGGATCCGCTGCAGCCGCGCTGGCTTCAGACGATCCGCGGTGTGGGGTACCGGCTGGCACCCCAGCGCGGCTAGCTTTCCCGGAGGACGAAGCCGGACTGCAGTTCGTCCACGGTGTCGCTGCCGCTCTCGGCAACTTCGGCCAGGAGGGACCGGGCGCGGTCCATGTCGCCGGCTCGGATGGCAGCCTCAAGTTCTGCGGCGAGCCCGGCCAGTTGTACTCCGCCAACCATCTCCGAGGACGTTCTAAGGCTCAGCACAGCCTCCAGGGAGCCGGCCTGGTCCCGGCGCCCCAGCGCCGACGCCAGGCAGCTGTAGCGGCGATCCCACATCTTTGCGTAGTCTCTGGCGAAACCTTTGGCTGCGGAAGGGCTGTCCAGCTGGGTACCGAGATCCTGGAGCGCCGCAGGGTCGACGAGGGGTGGAACTGCTGGATCGGCCGCCTCGCGGACGTTCAGGCTGGCTCCGCTGGCGGTGGCCTCGCCCGAGAGGGCAGTGTTCGCGCCGCCGTCTTCTGGGGGACTTGTAATGCACATGTGCCCAACGTTACTGCCTCCACCCGGACACGCTCCGCGTTCTGGGGGTTCCTGCGGAAACCTTTCGGCTTGCCGCAGGAACTTCTCCTTACAAGCCGCTGAAAGTCGCGATGGCGTTAATGACGGCTGGGCCGAGCAGTGCGATGAAGAGCACGGGCAGGATGCAGAGCATGAGCGGGAAAAGGACCTTGACGGGGATCTTCATGGCTTGCTCCTCGGCCCGCTGCCGGCGCTTCCGCCGCATTTCGCTGGCCTGCGTCCGGAGCACCGCGGAAATCGAGATTCCGTACCGGTCCGCCTGCAGGATGGCGTTGACGAAGCGACGGAGGTCCGGCGCGCCGGTCCGGTCCGCGAGGGCCAGGTACGCCTCGCGGCGAGACATCCCGATGTGCATATCCTGCAGGGTCCGGACCAGCTCGGCGGCCAGTGGTCCTTTTCCGTTTTGGCCGGTCCGTGACATGGCGGCATCGAACCCCAGGCCGGCTTCCACAGCGATGGTCATCTGATCCAGCATATCCGGCAGTTCCAGTCCGATGGTGGCCTGGCGCTCGAGCCCCCTGCTGTAGATCAGGAGATCGGGGAGGAAATAGCCAACCATGGTTACGGCGATCGAGAGCCACAGTGTCTTGGCGCTGGGATCACCTCTGATCAGCAGTAACCCGACGACGACGGCGATGCCCGCGGCGGCGAATTTGGCGGCCATGAGGCGCTTGAGCGGCCACGCGGGAGGACGGCCCGCCAGGGCGAGCTGCCGGTCCAGGTTTGCCACCAGACGCCGGGGGGTGAACCGTCCGGCGAAAGACTCCAGTACCGAGTTCCTCGCTTTGACGGGCTTCTTGGCGGGAACAAGCCCCCGGGACAGGTTTGCCACGATGGAATCCTTCCCGGCGACACGGGTGCCGACGACGGACCACGTTGCCAGGGCAATAGCCGCCATGATCAATCCGATAGCTGCAATAGCCGTTGCCGACATAAGAAACTTCTCCTCTCAGGCCTTCGCTAGAACTTGAACTGAACGACTTTGCGCAGCCAGAGTCCGCCCAGACTGAAGAGGACTGCCGCGGCGCCGACCATCGTGAGGCCCAGCGGTGTGGTCACCATGGGATCCATGTACCCCGGGCTGATGACCATCAAGGCTCCCGTGATCGCCACCGGCAGCAGCATCAGGACCAGCGCCGAGATCTTCCCTTCGGCGCTGAGAGCCTTCACCTGGCCGCGGATCTGGCTCCGCTCCCGGATGGTCTGGCCCACCTGGTCCAGCACGTCAGCCAAGTTGCCGCCAACCTCCCGGTGGATGGCGATGGCTTGGGCCACCCAGGAAAAATCCTCCGAGCGCATGCGCAGGGCGGCGTCGTCCAGAGCCTCGCCCAGATCCCGGCCGAGCCTCGTTTCGTTGATGATCCGTGCGAACTCAGCGGTGGTGGGGGCCTCGGCTTCCCCGGCCACCGCGTCAATGGCGCGCAGCAGGCTGTGGCCGGCGCGCAGGCCACCGGCGAGAAGCTGCAGGGTCTCGTCGAGCTGTGCGGCGAATTTTGCTCGGCGGCGCGATGCCAGGAACCGCAGGATGAAGCGCGCACCGAACGGCGAGAGTAGCAGGAGAATTAACGCCGGAAGCGGACCTAGCACGGCCAGCGCTACGGCGCCGATGATGGCCGCGCCGGCCAGTCCGAGGACCACAAACTCCGCGGCCTTCATACTGAGGCCTGCCTGTTCCAGCGATGCCGCCACCGCTGCAGTGTAGTTCCGCCTCTTCAACAGGGATTCCACGGCTGCAGTTGCCCGGGCCCCCATACCCCGGGCTAAGGTACTCCGGCCGGGAACTGTGGCGGCCCGCCGGTTGAGCAGGGTGGCCGGTCGGCGCGGCGCCACAACGAACAGAACGGCAACGCCCAGGGCCGCGTAGCTCAACAGAAATCCCAGGATCATTTCCATGAGTTTGCCTTCGTCATCGGGCCCGGGCCAATACGGGAGCAGGATTGAAAATCCCGGGGGAGAGCTCTATGCCGAGTTCCGTGAAGCGGTCCGTAAACCGCGGGCGGACCCCGGTGGGCATCGGCTTGCCGAGGAAACGGCAGTTGGCATCGAGTCCGGCGCTGTAGTCGAAGACAAATGCGTCTTGAAGGGTCACGATCTCGCCTTCCATGCCCTGGACTTCGGTGACATGGGTGACGCGGCGGGTGCCGTCGCGGAGCCGGGTGAGTTGGACGATCACGTCCACGGCGGAGGCGATCTGTTCCCGGACTGCGCGCAGCGGCAGGTCCATCCCGGCCATCAGTACCAGGGTTTCGAGCCGGGCGATGGCGTCCCGGGGGGAGTTTGAGTGGACCGTGGACAGGGAACCATCGTGGCCGGTGTTCATGGCCTGCAGCATGTCCAGGGTCTCTCCGCCTCTGACCTCACCCACCACGATCCGGTCGGGCCGCATCCGGAGGGAGTTGCGGACGAGGTCGCGGATGGTGATTTCGCCTTTACCCTCAATGTTGCTGGGCCTGCTCTCCAGCCGGACCACATGGTCCTGCTGCAGTTGGAGCTCGACGGCGTCCTCGATGGTGACGATGCGTTCGCCCTCCGGAATGAAGCTGGACAGGACGTTGAGCAGCGTGGTTTTGCCCGTCCCGGTGCCGCCCGAGACGATGATGTTCAGGCGGGCTTTGACGCAGGCGTCGAGGAGCTCGGCCATTTCCGGGGACAGCGTGCCGAAGCTGATGAGGTCGTGGACCTGGAAGGGGTCGGTGGCGAATTTGCGGATGGTCAGTGACGACCCGTTGACGGCCAGCGGCGGGACAACGGCGTTGACTCTGGATCCGTCGGCCAGCCGGGCGTCCACCAAGGGCGAGGATTCATCGATGCGCCGTCCCACCCGCGCAACGATGCGCTCGATGACCTTCCGGAGGTGCGCTTCGGAGGCGAAACGGACCCTGCTGCGGGTCAGTTTCCCATCCTGTTCGACGTAGATCATGTCCGGGCCGTTGACCATGATCTCCGTGATGCTCTCGTCGTCAAGGAGGCGCTGCAGGGGTCCGTAGCCCAGGACATCATCGCTGACGCCCTTGATCAGGCGTTGTCTTTCATCCTTGGTCAGCGGCACCTGCTCGGCCTCGACCACCTCGATGAGCTCTTGCTGCACCAGCGCGTGCAGCTGATCCTCGGTCAGGGACGTATCAATCAGCCGGGTGCCCAGCCGTTCGAACAAAATGGAACCGGCCCGATCTTTCAACTTGGCCAGGGCGTCCCGGGCCGGGGCGGCCTCCGCCGGCGCGGGCTTCCGGGGACTCCCGGCGGCGGACGGGGGAACCGGCTGGGTGGTGCCTGCCGCGCGAACGGAGCGGGCATCCGGCGCACGCTTGACCGGGACCGGGACCGGTGCAGGGCCAGGCGCAGGGGCAGGGATAGAGGTCGGGTCCGGGGCGGGCATCAGTGAGGATGCGGGTGCGGGGCGGTCAGGACGTGCGGGTGCTTCGTAACGGGCCTGCTGTCCGGCAGTGTCGCGGGCAGCCTGCAGGCGCTGGGCGAGGTTCATTTGGCTCCTACCCGGTGCCGGGGCCCGTACCGCCGGGGCGGGACTGCAGGGGCGACGAAGCGGGCCAACAATGTTTGCAGTGCTTTGGTGGCCGGTCCGCGGACCGCTCCGTTCAGCAGGGGGGATCCCTGGTTGGTGGAAAGAGCGACCGCTCGGGAGCGCGGTATCACCACGTCCACGCTGGTTCCCAGCGCAGTCTCCACATCGCGCAGTGAGACGCCGGCCTTGAAGTCCGCGCCGTTGAGGATCATATGCCGCTTGAGCGGATGCATCCCCAGCTCGGCCAGCACGTCCAGTTCCCTGCGCATGCCCCGGACGCCCGGCACATCAGGACCGGTGACGAAGATGAAATCCGTGGCTTGGTCCAAGGCGGCAAGGGTGTGGTCCGACAGGCCGGGGGCGGTGTCCACTACAACATAGCGGTACTGGCTGGCCAGTTGGCCGAGCAGGTGGGCAACGTCCTCGCCGGTCAGTCCCTCGGCGGCGTCGGGGGAGTCCGGGGCGCAGAGTGCATAGAGACCACTGGGATGGGCGCTCAGGAACGTCTTGAGCACCATGGTGTCCCGCCGCGCGGGACCGTGTACGGCGTCGGACACCGAGTGTTCAGCGGAGATGGCGAGTGCGCTGGCAACGTCGCCGAACTGCAGATCCAGATCCACCAAAACTGCGCCGTGCGGCGCTGACCTGGCGAGGCCCACTGCGAGATTGCTCGCGATAGTCGTCTTTCCGACGCCGCCCTTGGGTGAGACGACGGCGATGACCCGCCCGGCAGGCGTCGCAGCCTTGGTCTGTTCCACGGGCACAGCTCTGCGGTGCACAGCGGCGCTACGCACGGCACGGTGGAGCAGCGCCGCGATCTCGGCAGCACCGGCCTCCGGTTCCAGCAGGTCAAGGACTCCGGCGCGCAGCGCCGCCAGCACAACGCCGGGGTCCGGCTGAGCCGCCAGGAGTACCGCCACTTCGGGGCATTCTACGTCGAACGCCGTCGCGAGCGTCAGCGCCAGCTCCAGCGGCATGCCCGGGCCAAGGATCAGAACCTCGAGATCAGCGGGGCGTTCCAACTGGCTCCGAACGTCGGCAGGGCGCCCCGGAAGCCTGCCGCCCTGCCAGCGGTGGACGTCCCCCTGCAAGGGCCCCGTGGCGGCTGCCCCGATCCGGCCCGGCAGGCCAGGATCATCGGTCACGACGACGTAACGGCTCACTTGTAGATCCCCTCGCGGCTCAGTTCGCGGGTGCCGTCTTCCCCGGCGGTTGAGGGTTCGCCGGAGAGCCAGATGGTGCCGAACTCCTGTCCATAGACAACTTTCTCCGCGTTTGCCGAGGTCAGTGCCAGGGTCACCAGCAAGTTCTCGGATGCGGCCCCCGGGCTGGCTTCGGAGCTCGATTTTTCCGTGACAGGGGCGGTTGCTCCCTGGACGGCAGTGACTAGGACTTTGTGCAGCGTCAGATGCGTGACTTCCGCCGGCGGTTTGGTTATGCCAGCACCGAGGGAGATGAAGATCCCCACGGTGTCCCCGGCCTTGAGCAGTCCGCCCACCGCGCGCTGCGGCGCCAGGAGGATCGACACCTCCTGCATCCCGGCCGGCACAGTGGCAGTCCCCG
Organism: Arthrobacter sp. UYCu512; assembly: GCF_040547075.1. Classification (NCBI taxonomy): domain Bacteria; kingdom Bacillati; phylum Actinomycetota; class Actinomycetes; order Micrococcales; family Micrococcaceae; genus Arthrobacter; species Arthrobacter sp. UYCu512. The sequence goes on along the minus strand of NZ_JBEPPA010000004.1, from coordinate 158,455 downwards.
GGTCCGTCGTGGTGGCCGGATCCCGGAATCGGGTGCGCAGGAGCTGTTCACCGGGCACCAGGTCCACGGTTGTGACGAGTCCGCTGATGGCTGCAGGATCGGACACGGCGTCAGCCGCAAGAGTCTTTGCGGGCACAGCTTGCCGCGTGGCGCTCTGCAGCACCGTGGCTGAAGGGGTTCCGGCGGGCACCGCCGCGCTGACTATGAGCACCTCGGAGGTCTGGACTCCAGCGAAAGCTCGCTGCTCTGCGCCGTTGGTGTAGGAGACCAGCAGGATGCTCCCGACCACTGCCAGCACGACGGCTGCTACCGATGCCAGGACTCTGCTGTTCACTCTGATTGCTCCTACAGGGTTAACGCGACGAAGAAGGCGTTGAGGGACTTTCCGTCCAGCTCCTCAACGCCGAAAGACTGGAGATCCGCGAGGGAGACCAGCGTAATGAATTTGCCCTTGACGCCCGTGCACTTATTGCAGCCAGCCTCCGATCGCTGCTCGCTCGGCCAGCTGTGCGCGGTCACTTTGAGGGCGGCGAAACCGTCGATAACGTATGACACGTTGTTTCCGTTGCCGGAGGCGCTGGCGTAGACCGGAAGGAGGATGGTGGTGCCATCAATGTGGCATCCCTTGGGGCCGCTCTTGCCCGGCTCGCCGCCGATGACCTGGTGGACGTCGACGGAAGTCTGGCAGTCATTCCTTGCGTCTGCGTCTAGCCAGCCAAAAGCGCCCGGTAATGTTTGGCCACCTGCGCCGGTGCAGGTGGAGGTACTGGTGATCCAAAGCTCAACATCTTTGGGTGCCGAATCGAAAATGCAACGGGGGGCGGTGAACGGAAAAACGGTGGCTTTTGACGGGCTGCCCCACGAGGCCTTTGCCTCCGCCTCTACCGTGGTGGACTTGATGCCCAGGACCGGGGCAAACCAGTGCCGGACGGCGCTGCCGCCGTCCGGGGTGGCGGTGCTGGTCCGGACCGTCACGGAGTTCCCGGAAATGACGGCCGTGGCGGCGGAAACCCCGTCGTGGGCGTTCTTCCCGGCGAGCAGCGTGGCCGTGGCGTCGGGATTGGTGCATCTTCCCGCAGCGCAGTCCTGAGCAATGGCCAGAGCCGCAGCGTCGGCCCCGTTCTGTAGCTGGAACCGTTCCGCATAGATCATGCCGACGTCCACCACGATTGCGGTCATGCCGAGCAACACCACCATAAAAATTGCCATGATCACGGCCACGGCGCCGTCTTCCCCGTTCCTCAGCTGCCTGTTCAGCCGCCGCATCGCATCACCGCCCGTCCGGTCAGCGGGACAGAGTCGGCGAAGAGGCCGGACAACAGATCCACGGAGTAGGTGATGGTGACCGTTACATCCGTGGCGGCGGCGCAGGACGCCGGCGTGACCTGGATGTTCCCGGCGTTGAGCCGGGGATTGAGGTTTGGCGCCGCAGCGATCGCCGTGTTGATCGCCGTGCCGGGCAGCTTCTGGATGGCCATCACCCGTACCGATTCCCGGGCGGCGGCGCTCAGCTGCAGCTGGGCGTTGAAGACCCGGCCAAACTCGATAACCCCCAGAAGAAGCAAAAGAAGCAACGGAACGATCAAGGCGAACTCGACTGCGGCGGCGCCGCGCTCTGAGGATGATCGTTCCATTGCTTCTTTCGGCAGACGTAGGGAATGCGGCCACAATCAACCGAGGCACCGCAGCGCCTCGAGAGGCAGCTGTCCGGCCGGGCCGGCTACTTGAGCGTGGTCTTGGCGCTGAGGCCCGTGAAGAAGGCGCTCAGGTCTTTGCCGAAAGCGGTGACACCGACGATCAGGACCACGGCGATCAGGGCCACCAGGAGGCCGTATTCGACCGCGGTGGCGCCCTTTTCATCGTTGCGAAGGCGGGACTGGAGCGTGAAACCGAGGGTGTGCAGGTTTGCTGCCAGACGAGCGAACATAAAGACTCCTGAAGAGAGATGCGGCTGGCCCAGCGCCAGCTCCAGAATATACGTTAGAACGTGCCAGGACGCTTCGGGCCGGTGCTGCGCGCAAGCTGCGCAAAGGCTTGACGTACGGGCTGTTCCTGCGCTGGACCTGTGCCTACGCTGGGAAATGGAGCGCTCCTCGCGGGCTACGACGTGAACAAAACAACCCCCAGGGCCGCCGCGAGCAGAGAGGGCCCAAAAGCAACCTCAGCCGCTCGGCCCGGTACCTGCCGCCGGATCGCGACTAGGGAGACAATCCCCCCGATGACGAAGCCCAGGGCGCCGCCGTAAAGTACCTGGCTCCAACCCAGGAAACCCAGGTGGAGGCCCACAGGAGCGGCGAGCTTCACATCGCCCATTCCGATGCCATGCGGCGACACGAGCGCCAGGCTCAGGAATACAACGAACAAGACCGCCGCCCCGGCCACTGCGCGAAGAAACCCGAACCAATCGGTCGTGGCCACGCTACTGACAGCGAAGAGCGCCAAGCCGGACACGAGCAAGGCGCCCACGAGTGGATTTGGCAGCAGGCGGAGAGTGAGGTCGATGCGGGCCAGCTGGACGGCGAGCACGCCAAGCACCAGAAAGGCTGGCAGCGACCAGACCGCACCGAACCGGAGTGCCAGGGCGACGCAAAATAGGCCAGTCAGGGCCGACGTCGTAATTCGTGTCCATCTGGCCGGCAATACGCCAAGGCGGGGGAGCGAGCGAGCGATCGCCAGCTCGGAGAGCATCGCCGCGAACAGGCCGAACAGTCCCGCGGAAATGACGAGGAGCGGCCCGGCGCTGGCTGCAATACCTGATAAGGACACTAGGACTCCCTGACTGGAGCAGCACGGGGGCGGGCCGGGCTGACCGTGCACCGTGCACGGGGACACCCCATTTTGACCCAGCGACACGTCTTCGGCTATTCTTGGTAGTCGTTGTGCGTGTCCTTCTCGATGATGCGTGCCCACGTGGGAATCCGGTTGCAGGATGACTACCCGGTGGGCACAGTCGAGACCTCAGGATGACTGGTTACATAGAGCCCTCACCTCTGTTCCGGTAACGCATAGATAGTAGGTGCACCTTCGTGTGACGCCTAAAACAAGAACGCCAGAACAAGAACGAGGCAAACACCGTGCGTACGTACACCCCGAAGCCCGGCGATATCAACCGCCAGTGGCACGTCATTGACGCCACCGACGTTGTCCTTGGTCGTCTTGCCAGCCAGACCGCAATCCTGCTGCGCGGCAAGCACAAGGCCACCTTTGCGTCCCACATGGACATGGGCGATTTCGTCATCATCATCAACGCTGAAAAGGTTGCCCTCACCGGCGCCAAGCTGGAGCAGAAGCGCGCATACCGCCACTCCGGCTACCCGGGCGGCCTGACCTCGGTCACCTACGCGGAGCTGCTGGAATCCAACCCGGTTCGCGCCGTGGAGAAGGCCATCAAGGGCATGCTCCCGAAGAACTCCCTCGCTGCACAGCAGCTGGGCAAGCTGAAGGTCTACAAGGGTGCAGAGCACCCCCACGCAGCCCAGCAGCCCAAGACGTACGAAATCACCCAGGTCGCCCAGTAGTCCTGGCCACCAACCAACTTTTTATCAAGGAGAATCGTGGCTCAGAACGAAGAACTGACCACCGAGGCCGTTGTGGCTGAGGAAAACCTGACCAGCTACACCTCGGAAAGCGGTCCTGCAGAAGCAGAAGCGCCCAAGAAGGAACGCCCGGCCCTCACGGTTGCCGGTGCAGCAGTTGGCCGTCGCAAGGAAGCCGTCGCACGCGTTCGCATCGTGCCCGGCACCGGCAAGTGGATCATCAACGGCCGCGAACTGGCCAACTACTTCCCGAACAAGCTGCACCAGCAGGACGTCAACGAGCCCTTCAAGATCCTTGATCTTGATGGCGCCTATGACGTCTTCGCCCGTATCCACGGTGGCGGAATTTCCGGCCAGGCCGGTGCCCTGCGCCTCGGCATCGCCCGTTCACTGAACGAGATCGACACCGAGAACAACCGGGCCACCTTGAAGAAGGCCGGTTACCTGCGTCGTGACGCCCGCGTCATCGAGCGCAAGAAGGCCGGCCTCAAGAAGGCCCGTAAGGCTCAGCAGTACTCCAAGCGCTAAACTGCGCTGGCGCGAAAGCCCGTTCCGCCCATTGTGGCGGGGCGGGCTTTCGCCGTTTGCCCTCCGCAACGGCCGGTATTCGGCCGGCGCCGCGGGCTCGGCGGGGCCCGACGGGCGGAAGATGGCCCGCCATCGTCTAAACTTGACCCGATGTCTAGATTATTTGGAACAGATGGTGTCCGGGGTTTGGCGAACGGCCTGCTGACGGCCGAGCTGGCGATGCAGCTGGCCCAGGCCGCGGCAGTGGTGCTTGGCCACGACCGTAATACGAGCGTGACCCGGCCGCGTGCCGTGGTCGCCCGGGACCCCCGGGCCAGTGGTGAATTCATCGCAGCTGCCGTCGAAGCGGGGCTTTCCAGCTCCGGGATCGACGTGTACGACGCCGGTGTGCTGCCGACCCCGGCCGCGGCTTATCTGGTGGCAGATCTCGACGCAGACTTCGGTGTGATGATCTCCGCTTCGCACAATCCTGCCCCGGATAACGGCATCAAGTTTTTTGCCCGTGGCGGCCAGAAGCTCCCTGACGCCGTTGAAGACGCCATCGAGGAACAGCTCGGCAAAGAGCCATTCCGGCCGATCGGGGGCGATGTTGGCCGGATCCAGCGTTTCTCGGACGCCGAGGACCGTTACATCGTCCATCTGCTCGGCACCCTCCCACACCGCCTGGACGGTCTTAAGGTCGTTTTGGACTGTGCCCACGGTGCGGCGAGTGGCTGTTCCCCCCAGGTCTTCAAGGACGCCGGCGCTGACGTTGTTGTTATCGGCGCGGAACCGGACGGCCTGAACATCAACGACGGCGTTGGCTCCACCCATCTGGGACCGCTCAAGCAAGCAGTCCTGGAGCACGGTGCGGACCTCGGGATTGCGCATGACGGCGATGCGGACCGCTGCCTGGCCGTTGACCACGAAGGCGGTGAAGTGGACGGCGATGAGATTATGGCCATCCTCGCCGTTGCGCTGAAAGCCTCCGGCAAGCTCAAGGACGACGTCCTCGTCGCGACAGTGATGAGCAACCTCGGCCTCAAGATCGCGCTGCGCGAAGCCGGCATCAGCCTGCGCGAAACAGGAGTGGGCGACCGCTACGTCCTGGAAGGGATGCGCGAAGGCGGCTACAACCTTGGCGGCGAGCAGTCCGGCCACGTGATCTTCGCCGACCATGCCACCACCGGCGACGGCGTCCTCACCGGCTTGCAGATTGCCGCCCAGGTGGCACTGACCGGCCGTCCGTTGAAGGAACTGGCCGCGGTGATGACCAAACTTCCGCAGGTCCTGATCAACGTCAGGGGAGTGGACCGCACGCGGGTCAAGGGCGACGGCGCAGTGGCTGAAGCCGTTGCGCGGGCTGAGGCCGAGCTCGGAGACACCGGACGGGTCCTGCTGCGCCCCTCAGGCACCGAGGCTGTGGTCCGGGTGATGGTTGAGGCGGAGTCCCAGGACACGGCCCAGCACGTCGCGGAGCGCCTTGCCCAGGTGGTCCGGACCGAGCTGGCCTTGGAGCTCGTCGCCGACTGAGCTTTCCCGCACGCTGTTGTGGAGTGTCCCCCGCGGGGGACACGCCACAACTGCGTGCGGCGCCTTTAGCTGGCGCGCCCGCTCTGGAGCGCGTCGCGGATCTCGGTGAGCAGGGCGATCTGGGGATCCTCGGCTGCTTCTGCCTTGACGTCGGCGTTGATGCCGAGGCGGCGGTTGCGTCGTTCGATCATGTGGTTCATGGGGACGACGACAACAAAGTAGATAGCTGCCGCGATCAGGAGGAAGTTGACGATCGCGGTCAGCAGCACACCGAACTTGATGTCATTTCCGTTCAAGGTAACAACGGCGAAACTGTCAAAGTTGGGCGAACCCACCAGGCCTGCAATGAACGGCATCAGCACGCTCTGGACTAGTGCCGTTACCACGGCGCCAAAAGCGGCGCCGATGACGACTGCGACGGCAAGGTCTACGACGTTGCCCTTGAGAATAAAGTTCTTGAACCCGGTTAGCATGTCCTCAAAATAGCCCGCCTGTGTGAACACCCCGTATCAGGGAGGTTAGTTCCCGTAGCGTGTCGGTCGGCCGCTCCGGAGCTCGGGTCCAGGCACCCGGCCTACCGGTAGCCCGGCGCCGCTTCGAGGCCGAAGTACTCCTCGAGAGTCGCAACGCCCCGGGTGTTCATATCGACCGCCGCTTCCACGCCCACGTAGCGCAGGTGCCAGGGTTCGTAGTAGTAGCCGGTTCGCTCGTGGAACATCCACGGGTAGCGCACCACAAAACCAAACCGATGGGCGTTGGCCTTGGCCCAAAGTGCTGCCGGTTGCGTGGCGAATGCGGGGGTGAAGCTGTCCTGCCCGCTGCCGTCGCCGATGTCGAAGGACCAGCCCGTCTGGTGTTCCGAATAGCCCGGCCGGGCGGAGGCGGTATCCGCACCGGCCTGCCCCTCCGCAGCCACCCACTTGTTATAAGTCGCGATCTGGGTGGCGAAGGAGCGGTACCCGCTGGCCAGGGTGATGGAGATGCCGTCGGCCGCAGCCGCAGCAAACATCTCTTCCGCTGCTGCCGCCGTCGTGCTGTTCAGTAGCGCCGCTTCGCCGGAGGTGGCCAGGCGCACCCGCGGCTGGACGAGGCCGGCCGGAGCGAAGTCGGCGGGGGAAAGTGGCCGGTGCTTGTTCACGATGACCCACGGGCTCGCCGGGTCGGTGAGTGAGTGCCGGGCCGGGGGTGCGGCAGTGGACACCGCGGGGGCCGGGGCCGGGGCCGGAGCTGCTGCTGTTGGCTCGGTGGCTGCGGGACTGTCCGGCAGAATCCCTGCCGCAGCCGTCGCCGAAACCGTCCCCCCGGTGGCTGCCGGCGGCGTTGCCGACACGGACGGCGGCGGCCGGATCCCTTCGGGAGCGCAGGCGCTGAGGACCGCGAGGCCCGAGCCGGCCAGCAGGAGCCGGCTGAAAGCCCGCCTGCCGGGGCCGGCGGCTGACTCCGGTGCCGGCTGCGGCGCGGCCGAACCGTCATGGCACACGTGTGCTACACCTTGCGGAGCAGCATACGGCGGATGGAGTGGTCTGCGTCCTTGGTGAGGACCAGCTGTGCACGGCCCCTGGTGGGGAGCACGTTCTCTTCGAGGTTTGGTTCGTTGATGCGTTTCCAGATATCCCGGGCAGTCTGTTCCGCCTCGGCATCCGAGAGCGTGGCATAGCGGTGGAAGTAGGACTCCGGCTGCGCGAACGCCGTGGTCCTAAGGGTGCGGAAGCGGTCCACGTACCATTCCTCTATATAGGAGGTTTTGGCGTCAACATAGATGGAAAAGTCGAAGAAGTCACTCAGCGCCAGCCCCTGCCGGCCGTCCTGGCGCGGCCTGGCCGGCGCCAGCACGTTCAGCCCCTCAACGATCAGCACATCGGGGCGGCGCACCACCACTTCCTTGCCCGGGACGATGTCGTACGTTACATGGGAGTACCAGGGTGCCCGGACTTCTTCGGCCCCGCCCTTGATCTCGCTGACAAAGCGGAGCAGGGCGCGGCGGTCGTAGGATTCGGGGAATCCCTTCCGTTCCAGGAGCTGCCGCCGCTTGAGTTCGGCCAGCGGGTACAGGAAACCGTCGGTGGTGATCAGCTCCACGTTGGGGGTACCGGGCCACCGGCGGAGCATCTCGCGGAGTACCCGGGCGATTGTCGATTTGCCCACGGCGACCGAGCCGGCGACGCCGATCACAAACGGCGTGCGCTGGGTCTGCTCTCCCAGGAATGTTGTGGTCGCGGCATGGAGCTGGCCTGCCGCCTCGACATACAAATGCAGCAGCCGGGACAAGGGGAGATAGACCTCGCGGACTTCCTTTATATCCAGGGGGTCGCCGAGGCCACGGAGACGGAGCACGTCCTCCCGGTTGAGGGGCTGCTCCATCTGGGCAGCGAGCCGGGACCAGGTCTGCCGGTCCAGCTCCACGAACGGGGAGACGCCGTCGCCGTTCGCATCATTGCGTTGCAAAGTCACCCTAGAGATTCTGCCCTTCGCCGGGCCGAGAGCGAAATGGGCCGTCAGCGGACCGCCGCGCGGCAGGCAGGTTGCGGGCTGGCTGCTGATCCTACGCCGGGGGCCCGGGAAACCCGCTAGGCTTGTGTCCATGTGTGGAATCGTTGGATATGTGGGCCACTCCGCTGGCCGGGTAAATACTGGACACAATGCTCTGGACGTTGTCCTTGAGGGACTGCGGCGCTTGGAATACCGGGGCTACGACTCTGCAGGGATCGCCGTAGTGGCGGACGGAACCATTTCATCGCGCAAAAAGTCGGGCAAGCTGAGCAACTTGATCGCCGAACTTGAGGCCAACCCGCTGCCTGACTCGCTGACCGGCATCGGTCACACTCGATGGGCAACCCACGGCGGTCCGACGGACCAGAACGCGCACCCGCACCTCTCCGACGGGGGCAAGCTGGCCGTCATCCACAACGGCATCATCGAAAACTTCGCCGAACTCAAGCTGGAACTCGTGCACAAGGGAGTGACTTTCCTCTCCGAGACGGACACCGAAGTCGCTGCGGCCCTCCTGGGCGATATCTACCGGAATCAACTCCAGGGCGACCCCGCCAACGGCGGCCTCACCAAAGCCATGCAGCTTGCCTGCCAGCGCCTGGAAGGTGCGTTTACCCTCCTCGCCGTCCACGCGGACCAGCCCGATGTTGTGGTGGCAGCCCGCCGGAACTCCCCGCTCGTCGTCGGACTCGGTGACGGCGAGAATTTTCTCGGCTCGGACGTCTCCGGGTTCATCGACTACACCCGGCGCGCCGTCGAACTCGGCCAGGACCAGATCGTCACCATCACCGCAGACACCGTGGAAATCACCGACTTCTACGGCGCCCCGGCCGAGGGCAAGGAATACCACGTCAACTGGGATCCGGCTTCGGCGGAAAAGGGCGGCTTCCCGTCCTTTATGGAGAAAGAAATCCACGACCAGCCGGATGCCGTCCTGCAGACCCTGTTGGGCCGCTCGGACATCAACGGCAAGCTGACCCTCGACGAGCTCCGGGTAGATCCGGAACTGCTCAAGAACGTCAACAAGATCATCGTCCTCGCCTGCGGCACCTCCGCCTACGCCGGCCAGGTCGCCAAGTACGCGATCGAGCACTGGTGCCGGATCCCGACCGAGGTGGAGCTCTCGCACGAATTCCGCTACCGCGACCCGATTGTGGACGAGAACACCCTGATCGTCTCGATTTCCCAGTCCGGCGAGACCATGGACACCCTGATGGCCGTCCGTTACGCCAAGGAACAGGGCGCCAAAACGGTCTCGATCTGCAACACCAACGGGTCCACCATCCCGCGTGAGTCCGACGCCGTGCTGTACACCCACGCCGGGCCGGAAATCGCCGTCGCCTCCACCAAGGCTTTCCTGGCGCAGATCACCGCCGCCTACCTCCTGGGCCTCTACCTGGCCCAGCTGCGCGGCAACAAGTTCCAGGGCGAGATCAAGGACATCCTCGCGGACCTGAACAAGATCCCGGCCAAGATCCAGCAGATCCTCGACAACGAAGCACAGATCAAGGAACTCGGCCAGTCCATGGCGGACGCCAAATCCGTCCTGTTCCTGGGCCGCCACGTCGGCTTCCCCGTGGCAATGGAGGGTGCGCTCAAGCTCAAGGAACTCGCCTACATCCACGCCGAGGGTTTTGCCGCCGGTGAACTCAAGCACGGCCCGATCGCCCTGATCGAAGAGGGCCAGCCCGTGTTTGTGGTGGTTCCCTCGCCCCGCGGCCGCGACTCGCTGCACGCCAAGGTTGTCTCCAACATCCAGGAGGTCCGGGCCCGCGGCGCCAAGACCATCGTCATCGCGGAAGAAGGCGACGAGGCTGTCAAGGCATACGCCGAGCATGTCTTCTACATCCCCGAAACCCCCACGCTGCTGGCACCGCTGCTCAGTACCGTTCCACTGCAGATCTTTGCCCTTGCCCTGGCCTCCGCCAAGGGTTACGACGTGGACCAGCCTCGCAACCTGGCCAAGAGCGTGACCGTAGAATAGCGCCATGATTGTTGGCATTGGCGTAGACGTCGTAGACATTGAACGGTTCGGCCGGCAGCTGGAGCGCACCCCCGGGCTGCGTGACAGGCTGTTTGTGCCGGCGGAGCGCGAACTGAACACCCGCTCCCTGGCTGCCCGGTTCGCCGCCAAGGAAGCCGTGGCCAAGGTCCTCGGCGCTCCGGCCGGCATGAACTGGCAGGACTGCTGGATCGGTCTTGACCAGCACGGGCCCACCGTCCAGGTCAAAGGAACTGTGCTTGCCGTGGCGGAGTCGAAGGGCGTTAAACGCTGGCACCTGTCGATGAGCCACGACGGCGGAATTGCCACGGCGACGGTCATCGCCGAAAGCTGAGCGTTACCCGCCTGACCAGAACCGGACTACCCGCAGCGAGTGCACCGCGAACGGACTGAAACGATGATCAGCGCCTACACCGGAAACCAGATTCGTGCGGCTGAAGAGAGCTTTCTCCACGCCAGCCGGGCACCCCGCGCGGGCGCTGTCCTGATGCAGCGGGCCGCCTACGGGCTGGCCAACGCGGTAGTCCGCGAGCTCCGGTCCCGCGGCAGCCGGCTCTATGGCGCCAGCGTCACGGTGCTGGCCGGGAAGGGCAACAACGGCGGGGACGGATTGTTCGCGGCAGCCACGCTTGCGGGCCGGGGAATGCGGACGACGGCCGTCCTGACGGGGGGAGAAGCCCATCCGGGGGCACTCACCGCCTTTGAAGCGGCAGGCGGCCGGGTGCTGCGTCTGTCGTCGGAGAACATCGCCGCCGCCGCGCTGGCCGCCGCCGGTTCCGGCGTCGTGATCGACGCGGTCCTTGGCACGGGCGCCCGCGGCGGGCTCCGCGGCCCTGCCGCTGCGCTGTTCGAGCAGCTGGCGGGGTCGCGGCCCGGACTCGTGGTGGCCTGCGACCTCCCCAGCGGCGTAGACGCCGATACCGGTGAAGTCAGCGGACCTGTGCTGCGCGCCGAACTCACTGTGACCTTTGGGGCGGCCAAGGCCGGCCTGCTGGCCGATCCCGGCGCGGACTTCGCCGGCCGCGTGCAGCTTGTCCGCATCGGCATTGACGATGTCCTGCCGGAGCCGGCCCTGCGCCGTTTCGAAGCCGGGGATCTGTCCGCCCTCCTGCCGTATCCGGAACGGCGCTCCCAGAAGTACTCCCGCGGTGTCCTGGGTGTCGTGGCAGGATCGACGCGCTATCCCGGCGCAGCCGTCCTGGCCTGCCGCGGCGCGCTGGCCGCAGGGGCGGGCATGGTGCGCTACCTCGGCCCGCCCGAGGTCTCCGACCTGGTCCGGCGCTCCTGCCCCGAAGTTGTCTGCGGCTCCGGCAGCGTCGCTGATGCCCGCGTCCAGGCGTGGCTCCTGGGCCCGGGCCTTGATGAGCAAGCACACGCGCAACTGGAGCGCGTCAGCGACGCCGCCGCCGCCGGCCTTCCGGTCGTCGCGGACGCCGGGGCGCTGCCGGCTTTGCCGCGGACCCTCGCCCCGCACGTTGTGCTGACGCCGCACGCCGGCGAACTTGCCGCCCTGCTGGCTCGATACGGCGACGGAGCCGGCCGTTCCGCGGTGGAAAGCGCCACGCTCGCGTCCGCCCGGCGGGCCAGCGGGCTCACCGGGGCCACGGTACTGCTCAAGGGCGCCACAACCCTCGTCGCCGCACCGTCCGGGACCGTTTTCAGCCAGTCCGAAGCGACACCCTGGCTGGCAACGGCCGGCAGCGGAGACGTCCTGGCCGGTGTCCTCGGCGGCCTCCTGGCGCAGCTGTCGGATCACTCTGGAGCTTTCGGGCGCCGCGGCATTGCTGCCGCCGACCGCTGGGCCGCAATCGCGGCGCTGGCCGCCAGCGTCCACGGCCGGGCCGGGAGCGTGGCATCGGGCGGCGGGCCGGTGACGGCGTCGAACGTTGCGGAGGCCGTACGGGAGGTTATGTCGAGGATGTAATATAACCGCGCGTTGAGTGCGCCACGTCAGATAGTAACCTTACTTACAAGTAGTCTTTCTAGAGAATTTTCGCCACGCACGAGGAGTACACATGGAAGTCTGGCCCGGAACGGCATATCCGCTGGGAGCCACTTTTGACGGCACCGGAACAAATTTTGCCCTGTTCAGCGAACGCGCCGATCGGGTGGAGCTGTGCATCCTCGCTGATGACCTGACCGAAACCCGGGTTGAGCTGACCGAGGTGGACGGCTATGTGTGGCACTGCTACCTGCCGCACATCCAGCCCGGACAGAAATACGGCTACCGCGTCCACGGCCCGTATGAACCCGAAAACGGCAACCGCTTCAACGCCAACAAGCTGCTGATGGACCCGTACGCCAAAGCAGTCCAAGGCCAGATTGACTGGGATCCGGCGCTCTTCACCTATGAATTCGGCGACCCCGATTCCCGGAACGACAGCGATTCGGCGCCCCACACCATGCACGGTGTAGTCATCAACCCGTACTTCGAATGGGACGGGGACCGCCAGCTGCGGATCCCCTACCACCAGTCGGTCATCTACGAGGCGCACGTCAAGGGCCTGACCGAGCTGCACCCTGAAATCCCCGAAGAGCAGCGCGGCACCTACGCCGGCGTCGCGCACCCGGCGGTCATTGATCACATGAAAAAGCTCGGCGTCACCGCAATCGAACTCATGCCGGTGCACCAGTTCGTCAATGACGGCACGCTCGAGGAAAAGGGCCTCAACAACTACTGGGGCTACAACACCATCGGCTTCTTCGCGCCGCAGAACACCTACAGCTCCTCCGGCGACGTCGGGCACCAGGTCCAGGAGTTCAAGGCCATGGTCCGCGATCTGCACCGGGCCGGCATCGAGGTGATCCTGGACGTGGTTTACAACCACACCGCGGAAGGGAACCACCTGGGCCCCACGCTCTCCTTCAAGGGCATCGACAACCAGGCCTACTACCGGCTCGTTGACGACGACCAGAAGCACTACATGGATTACACCGGAACCGGAAACTCCCTCAACGTCCGGCACCCGCACTCCCTGCAGCTGTTGATGGACTCCCTGCGCTATTGGGTGACGGAAATGCACGTCGACGGCTTCCGCTTCGACCTCGCCTCCACCCTGGCCCGAGAATTCTACGACGTCGACAAGCTCTCCACCTTCTTCGAACTCATCCAGCAGGATCCGATTGTTTCCCAGGTGAAGCTGATCGCCGAGCCGTGGGACATCGGCCCCGGGGGCTACCAGGTGGGCAACTTCCCGCCGCAGTGGACCGAATGGAACGGCAAGTACCGCGATACGGTCCGCGACTTCTGGCGTGGTGAGGCATCCACCCTGGGTGAATTCGCGTCCCGTCTGACCGGCTCGGCGGACCTGTACGAAAGCTCTGCCCGGCGCCCGGTGGCCTCGATCAACTTCGTCACCGCCCACGACGGCTTCACCATGCGCGACCTCGTCTCCTACAACGAAAAGCACAACGACGCCAACGGCGAAGGCAACAACGACGGCGAATCCCACAACCGCTCCTGGAACTGCGGCGAGGAGGGGGACACGGACAACGACCACGTACTGACCCTCCGCGCCCGCCAGCAGCGCAACTTCATCGCCACCCTGCTGCTTTCGCAGGGCGTCCCGATGCTCCTGCACGGCGACGAACTGGGCCGCACCCAGCAGGGCAACAACAACACCTACTGCCAGGACTCGGAACTGAGCTGGATCCACTGGGAGGCGATGGACCAGCCGTTGGTCGAGTTCACCGCCGTCGTCAACAAGATCCGGCACGACCACCCGACGTTCCGGCGCAGCCGCTTCTTCGACGGCCGCCCGGTCCGCCGCGGCGAGGGCGAGAAGCTCCCGGACATCGTCTGGCTGAAAACGGACGGCACCGAAATGCTCCCGGAGGACTGGGACAGCGGCTTCGGGCGGACCATCGGTGTGTTCTACAACGGAGACGGCATCCAGGAGCAGGACTCCCGCGGACGCCGCATCACCGACGACAGCTTCCTGTTGTGCTTCAACGCCCACGACGACGACGTGGACTTCGCACTGCCGTCCGCGGAGTACTCGCGTTTCTGGGACGTGCTTGTGGACACCGCAGACCAGGCTGACACCGAGGAGCCGCTTAAGGCTGGTGCGGTGGTGAAGCTCGCGGCCAAGTCGATGGTGGTGCTCCGCGCCCACTCCGGTCCCGAGGTGGAAGTGGACTACTCCGCAGCCGCGTCGCTGGCCTCCATGGCCGAGCACGAGGACGCCCTCGAGGAAATGGTGGAGTCCCAGGAGGAAGCCGCCGCTACCAGCGCTTCGAAGGCTGCCGCCGAATGAGGACTCCTGTCTCCACCTACCGGCTGCAGGTCCGGCCCGGGTTCACCCTCCAGGATGCTGCCGAGACCGTGCCGTACCTGAAATCGCTCGGCGTGGACTGGATCTACCTCTCGCCGATCCTCACCGCCGAAAAGGGATCGGACCATGGCTACGACGTCACCGACCCCGCCGCGATCGACCCCGACCGCGGCGGCACCGAGGGTCTGATCGCGGCGTCGAAGGCGGCGCGGGACGCCGGCATGGGTGTGCTCGTTGACATCGTGCCCAACCATGTCGGCGTCGCAACCCCCGCCCAGAACCCGTGGTGGTGGTCCCTGCTCAAGGAGGGACAGCAGTCCCGTTACGCCCCGGCGTTCGACGTCGACTGGGACTTTGGGGCAGGCAGGATCCGGATCCCAGTACTCGGGGAGGACTCCGACGTTGACGCGCTGGAGATCAAGGACGGGGAGCTGCGGTACTACGACCACCGCTTCCCGCTTGCCGAAGGCACGTATACCGCAGGTGACTCCTCCGCCGATGACCCCCGCGAGGTGCACGACCGGCAGCACTACGAGCTGATCGGCTGGCGCCGGGCCGACGACGAACTGAACTACCGCAGGTTCTTTGCCGTCAATTCCCTGGCCGGCATCCGGGTGGAGCTCCCGGAGGTCTTTGATGAGGCCCACGCCGAGATTGTCCGCTGGTTCCGCGAGGGCCTGGTCGACGGTCTCCGGATCGACCACCCGGACGGCTTGGCCGACCCGGAGGGTTACCTGCACCGGCTCCGCGAAGTGACCGGCGGCAGCTACCTGCTGATCGAGAAGATCCTCGAGCCCGGAGAGCAGCTTCCAGCCGGCTTCGACTGCGACGGAACCACCGGGTACGACGCCCTCGCGGACGTGGACCGGCTCTTCGTCGACCCCGCCGGGCAGGCAGACCTCGACGCCCTCGACACCGGGCTGCGCGGCGGCCAGGCGGCGGACTACGAGGACATGATCCGGGGGACCAAGCGCCGGATCACGGACGGGATCCTGCACTCCGAGATGCTTCGGCTGGCCCGGCTGGTCCCGGCCGGTACCGGTCTCAGGGCAGACCAGAGCGCCGACGCCCTGTCCGAGATCATCGCCGCTTTCCCCGTTTACCGCAGCTACCTGCCCGTGGGCGCCGACGTCCTGGCGGAAGCGTGCGAACTCGCAGCCGGCCGGCGTCCTGACCTCGCCGACGCCATTGCGATGCTGCTCCCGCTGCTGCTTGACGCGGGCCCGGAGCCCGATGCCGAGCTGGGGCGCCGCTTCCAGCAGACCTCCGGCATGGTCATGGCCAAGGGGGTGGAGGACACCGCGTTCTTCCGCTACACCCGGCTGGGCACCCTGACGGAGGTCGGCGCCGACCCTACCGAGTTCTCCCTCGCAGCGGAAGAATTCCATCACCGGATGGCGCGCCGGCAGGCGGAGCTCCCTTTGTCCATGACCACGCTGAGCACCCACGACACCAAGCGCAGCGAAGACACCCGCGCACGGATCTCTGTGCTTGCCGAATTGGCACCGGAATGGCGGGCTGCCCTGGCCCGGCTTCAGGACCTTGCACCGCTGCCGGACGGACCGCTGGCCAACCTGTTGTGGCAAGCCATCGCCGGAGCCTGGCCCGCGGACCGTGAGCGTTTGCAGTCCTATGCACTGAAGGCCGCCCGTGAGGCCGGCAACTCCACCGACTGGCTGGATCCGGACGCGGGCTTCGAGGAGAAGCTGGCCGCCGTCGTCGACGCGGCCTTTGACAACCCTGAGGTTGTGGCGGAACTGGAATCCCTGGTGCAGCTCCTGAATCCCTATGGTGCCGTCAATTCGCTTGGGGCCAAGCTGGTCCAGCTGACCATGCCCGGAGTCCCCGATGTCTACCAGGGCACCGAGTTCTGGGACCGCTCGCTGACCGATCCGGATAACCGGCGGCCCTTCGACTACGGTGCGCGGCGTGCCGCACTGGCCGCGCTGGACGCCGGCGAACGTCCGGCGTCGTACACCGATGACGCGGCGAAACTCCTGGTCACCTCGAGGGCGCTGCGGCTGCGCCGCGGCCGGCCCGGGCTGTTCACGGGGTACCGCCCCGTGGTGGCTGCAGGGCCGGCTGCGGGGCATCTGGTCGGCTTTGACCGCGGCTCAGCGGCGGGACCGGGCGCGGTGACGCTCGCCACCCGGCTGCCCCGCACCCTGGAGCAGCAAGGCGGCTGGCGGGAGACCGCCATTGACCTGCCCGGAGCCATGACCGACGAACTGACCGGCGCCACGTTCGGCCCGGGTGCCGTGGAACTGGCAGCCATCCTGGGCCGCTACCCGGTCGCCTTGCTGGTTCCCGCCGAGCACTGACGTAACCTCCGAAAAGCGAACGGAAAGCTGTGATCACTTTGCCTGCCGATGGAAATGAACGCTTTGACCTCTGGGCGCCGGAACCGGCCGCCGTGACGCTGCTGGCCGACGGTCGGCAGTACCCGATGACCCGCCGGGCACCTGCCGATGCCGCTGACGGCTGGTGGACCGCACCGGACGCCCCGGCCAGCGGGGAGGTCGACTACGGCTACCTGCTCGACGGCGACACCACACCGCTGCCGGACCCCCGGTCCCGCCGGCAGCCCGACGGGGTGCACTCGCTCTCCCGGACCTTCGACGCAGGCAGCCACACGTGGTCGGACGGAAACTGGCAGGGCCGCGGGCTGCAGGGAGCGGTGATCTACGAGCTCCACATCGGGACCTTCACCCCCGAAGGCACCCTGGACGCCGCGGCCGGCAAGCTGGACTACCTGGCGGAGCTTGGTATTGATTTTGTGGAGTTGCTGCCGGTGAACGGCTTTAATGGAACCCACAACTGGGGCTACGACGGCGTTCTCTGGTACGCCGTGCACGAGGGCTACGGCGGCCCTGCCGCGTACCAGCGGTTCGTGGACGCGGCCCATGCTGCCGGTCTGGGTGTGATCCAGGACGTGGTTTACAACCACCTCGGACCCAGCGGGAACTACCTTCCGCGCTTTGGTCCGTACCTGAAATCGGGCGAGGGCAACACCTGGGGCGACTCGGTGAACCTCGACGGTTCCGGGTCCGACGTGGTGCGCGGTTACATCCTGGAGAACGCCGCCATGTGGCTGCGGGACTACCACGTCGACGGGCTTCGGCTCGACGCCGTGCATGCCCTCAAGGACGAGCGGGCCGTCCACCTGCTGGAGGAGTTCGGTGCGCTTGCGGACAGCATCTCCGCCGAAACCGGACGCGCTGCCACCATGATCGCCGAATCGGACCTCAACGATCCGCGGCTGCTTTACCCGCGCGGCATCAACGGCTACGGCCTGGCCGGCCAGTGGAGCGATGACTTCCACCATGCGGTGCACGTCAACGTGAGCGGCGAAGCCACCGGCTACTACGCCGACTTCGAGTCCATTGAAGCCCTGGCCAAGGTCCTGGTGGACGGGTTCTTCCACGACGGCGGCTACTCCAGCTTCCGTGGGCGGCACCACGGCCGACCGATCAACACCGGTGTGGTGCATCCCGCGGCCCTGGTGGTCTGCAGCCAGAACCACGACCAGATCGGCAACCGGGCCACCGGCGACCGGCTGTCCCAGACGCTGGGATACGGTCAGCTGGCGCTGGCGGCCGTCGCGACCCTGACTTCGCCGTTCACGCCGATGCTCTTTATGGGTGAGGAATACGGCGCCACCACACCCTGGCAGTTCTTCACCTCGCACCCCGAACCGGAACTCGGCAAAGCCACTGCGGAGGGCCGGATCAGGGAGTTCGAACGGATGGGCTGGGACCCCGCCGTCGTCCCCGACCCGCAGGACCCGGAAACCTTCACCCGTTCCAAGCTCGACTGGGCCGAAGCCGCCGCGGGTGAGCATGCCCGTCTGCTGGAGCTGTACCGCAAGCTGATCTCGCTGCGGCGCACGACGCCTGAGCTCGCCGGACTCGGCTTCGAAGACACCGCTGTCGCCTTCAGCGAGGCCGAAGGCTGGCTCCGCCTGCGCCGCGGCAGTGTGGAGGTCGCCATGAACTTCTCCGCCGAACCGCGCCGGCTCAGTGTTGCGGGCGCCTCGATCTCGCTGGCCACCGAGGACGCAGTACACCTCGCCGACGGCCAGCTCGCCCTTCCCGGCCACAGTGCCGCCGTCATCTCGAAATAGGACAGGATTGAACGTATGACTTATGTTGCAGCAGCAAGCCGTTATGACTCCATGCCGTACCGCCGTGTGGGCCGCAGCGGACTGAAGCTCCCGGCCATCTCCCTGGGGCTGTGGCACAACTTCGGGGATGATAAGCCGTTCGAGACCCAGCGGGCCATCCTGCGCCGGGCCTTCGACCTGGGTGTGAACCACTTCGACCTGGCGAACAACTACGGCCCGGCCGCCGGTTCGGCCGAAACCAACTTCGGCCGCCACCTCAAGGATGATTTCGCGCCTTACCGGGACGAGCTCATCATCTCCACCAAGGCCGGCTACAACATGTGGCCCGGTCCGTTCGGCGAATGGGGTTCCCGTAAATACCTGCTCGCGAGCCTGGACCAGTCGCTGACCCGGATGGGCCTGGACTATGTGGACATCTTCTACAGCCACCGTCCCGACCCGGAAACGCCGCTGGAAGAGACCATGGGCGCACTGGACCACGCCGTCCGGTCCGGGAAGGCCCTCTACGCGGGCATCTCCTCCTACACCCCGGAGCAGACCCTCGAAGCCGCCCGGATTCTCAAGGAACTCGGCACCCCGTTGCTGATCCACCAGCCGAGCTACTCCATGCTGAACCGCTGGACCGAAAACGGCAGCCCCAACCTGTACGAGGCGATCGAACAGGTCGGTGCCGGCTCCATCGCATTCTCGCCCTTGGCCCAGGGAATGCTGACCGACCGTTACCTGAACGGGATCCCGGCCGGTTCCCGCGCCGCCCAGGAGAAGTCCCTGGCCGAAGACAGCATCACCGAGGAGAAGCTGGACCGGGTGCGGGGCCTGCAGCGGATCGCCGAAAGCCGCGGCCAGTCCCTCGCCCAGATGGCCATCGCCTGGATCCTCCGTCCGCAGGAGAAGGGCTCCGCCGTGACATCGGCGCTGGTCGGCGCCTCCAGTGTCCGGCAACTGGAGGACACCCTGGCGGCGATCAACAACCTCGGCTTCAGCGCCGAAGAGCTGAGCGCGATCGACGAGTTCGCCGTCGAGTCCGAGATCAACCTGTGGGCGCAGAAGTAGCCTGCCTCGCCTGCGGGCGCTAAGGAAGGTGCGGCGGCCGGGAACAACTTAGGCCGCCGCGCCGTTGACTAGAATGCTAAGGGCGCCGTATGGCGCCGTGCCCGTTGCCGCCGTCGTGCATCAGAGTACTTCCGCGCCGGGCACATGAAGTCGTCCTCAAAGGAGTTCCGTGTCTTCACATCCGATTCGTGTTGCAATCGTCGGCGTAGGTAACTGTGCCACTTCACTGGTCCAGGGCGTTGAGTACTACCGCAATGCCGACCCACAGGCCACGATTCCCGGGCTGATGCATGTGGAGTTCGGCAAGTACCACGTCAACGACGTCGAGTTCGTCGCCGCCTTCGATGTCGATGGCAAAAAGGTGGGCCTGGACTTGTCCGACGCCATCCTGGCCAGCGAAAACAACACCATCAAGATCGCCGACGTCCCGCCGACCGGTGTTACCGTCCAGCGCGGCCCGACCCTCGACGGACTCGGCAAGTACTACCTCGAGACCATCGAGCAGTCCCCGGAGGAGCCGGTCGACGTTGTCCAGGCCCTCAAGGACGCCAAGGTCGATGTGATGGTCTGCTACCTGCCGGTCGGATCGCAGGAGGCCGCCGAATTCTACGCCCAGTGCGCGATCGATGCCGGAGTTGGCTTTGTCAACGCCCTGCCGGTGTTCATCGCCGGGACCAAGGCCTGGGCGGACAAGTTCACCGCCGCAGGCGTGCCGATCGTGGGCGATGACATCAAGAGCCAGATCGGCGCCACCATCACGCACCGCGTGATGGCAAAGTTGTTCGAGGACCGCGGCGTCACCCTGGACCGCACCTACCAGCTGAACGTCGGCGGCAACATGGACTTCAAGAACATGCTGGAGCGCGACCGGCTCGAGTCCAAGAAGATCTCCAAGACGCAGGCCGTGACGTCCAATGTCGAAGCCGTGCTCGCCGCCAAGGACGTCCACATCGGCCCGTCGGACTACGTCCAGTGGCTCGACGACCGCAAATGGGCCTTCGTCCGCCTCGAGGGCCGCAACTTCGGCGACGCCCCGGTGTCGCTGGAATACAAGCTGGAGGTCTGGGACTCGCCCAACTCTGCCGGTGTGATCATCGACGCCATCCGTGCCGCGAAGATCGGCATGGACCGCGGCATCGGCGGCCCGCTGCTCTCCGCCTCGAGCTACTTCATGAAGTCGCCGCCGGAGCAGTTCAACGACGACCTTGCCCGTGAAAAGGTCGAGGCCTTCATCCGCGGAGACGTGGAGCGCTAAGCCCCGCTCTTTCGCCCCCCGACAACGCTCCCGCACCTTTGGTGTGGGAGCGTTCGTGTGTCCGGAGTGTCCGGGAGTGTCCGGGAGTGTCCGGGAGGCGCTCCCTCACGTCCGGTCGCTTCCAGCCCGATCCTCCCTCACTTCCGGTCGTTTCCAGCCCGATCCTCCCTCACGTTATGCAGGTATCGGCGGAGCGCTCCTTCAGTCTTCGCTGGAAAAGCCGGCAGCAGAGGACGGGCTGAGGTATGCGTTGCGGAGGAGTCGCTTAATCCTGGCGGTGGCGACGGCGAAGCCGTCCGCAAGGTCATCTCTTGTCAGGACGAGCACCGTCCATCCCGCTGCCTCGAACGCTTTGTCACGACGACGGTCGCTAAATATCTGGGCAGGGAGCAGATGGTGACCGCCGTCGTATTGCACTGCCACCCGACGCCGGCGATAGCCAAGGTCCGCTGTTGGGGAGCCCGGTCTTTCCGGGCGGAGCAGGAGCTGGAGCTCCGGCTCCGGGAGCCCGGCGTCGCACATCACAAGGCGCAACAGCGTCTCCGGACCTGAATCGGATCCCACTCGCATCAGGTCAAGTGCCGCCCGGGCACGGACGATTCCCTGCAGATTCGGGTGGCGTTTCAGCATCGAACGCAGCCCATCCATGGTCGCGAAGGGTTCGCTCCGTCCTTCCAGGCCCACCCGGGGAATACGCACGAGCTCGTCTCCCATGCAGACAAGTTCGGGCAGGCTCAACCGCCGGGCGAGGTCGAGCCACGTCCGGGGCCGGGTGCTGATCCGGATGCCGTCCGCTGTTTCGACCTCGTCGTCCCAAGCGAGAACCGTATGCCCGACTATGCCCTTGCGGCGGACCTCGGGCAGCTCCCGCGGCTTGCTTAGGTGGAGCTCCTCAGAGTCCGAGAGCCAGGGAGGCAAGAGCTGACATCGAAGTCTGGCGGCTGTGACGTGTGAGATCCAGGCACCCGGCGACGCGACGGACAATGCTCGAGCCGCCGTTTCCAACTCGAAGCGCCACTCCACGGGCCGGTAGAGACCCCTGCTGATCTGCCGGATATCCGACTGTCTGAGTCTGTTTTTGGGCACTCCCCAGGACCGGGCGTCAGCGACAGTGAAGGGTGCTGTGCCGAGTGGCCCGGGAAGCTCCGTTCGCATTCTCATGCTGGAATTGTGAACCCATTCAGGTAACCGTGCAGGAGTTATCCACAGTTGCCCGGGAATGGCCCGTAGCGGTAGTCACCGGTTCCGACGTCCCTTGGCGGGTGGGTCGCGGGATGTGAGGGAGGGTTGGCGGGTGGGCTGCGGGATGTGAGGGAGGGTTGGCGGGTGGGCTGCGGGATGTGAGGGAGGGTCTAGAAGAGGCCGACCGGGTTGCCGTCGGCGTCAACGTCCATCCGCATCGCCGCAGGAACTCTGGGCAGCCCCGGCATGGTCATGACCGCTCCGGTGAGGGCCACGATGAAGCCCGCGCCGGTCTTCGGAATGAGGTCGCGGACGTGCACGGTGAAACCCTTGGGGGCGCCCAGCTTGCTCGCGTCATCGCTGAAGGAATACTGCGTCTTCGCCATGCAGACCGGGAAACCGGACCAGCCGTTTTTTTCGATCTCCGCGAGCCGCTTGAGCGCAGGGACAGAGAAATCAACCCCGTCGGCGCCGTAGATTTCCTGCACGATCGTCCGGATCTTGTCCTCCACCGACATCTCCAGCGGATACAGGTGCCGGAAGGTGTGCGGGGCGTCGATCGCGGCGGCGACCCTGGCCGCAAGCTCGTCGCCGCCGTCGCCACCACCCCCGCGGCCCCAGACGTCGGCCACCGCCGCCTGGACACCCTCCGCGGCGCACCATTCCAGGAGCCAGTCCAGCTCCTCGCGGGTGTCCGTGGCGAATTTGTTGATCGCCACCACCGGGGTGATGCCGAATTTCTCCACATTCCGCACGTGGCGCTGAAGGTTGACGACGCCGGCTGCCAGCGCATCCAGGTTCGGTTCGTTGAGTTGATCCTTCGCGACGCCGCCGTGCATTTTTACAGCGCGCACGGTCGCGACCACCACGACGGCGGAGGGGGCCACATCGGCGACGCGTGACTTGATGTCCATATATTTCTCTGCGCCCAGGTCCGCGCCGAAGCCTGCCTCGGTGACGACGATGTCCGCGAGGCTGCGCGCAGTCTGGGTGGCGATCAGGGAATTGCAGCCATGGGCAATGTTGGCGAACGGTCCGCCGTGCACCAGGGCCGGAGTCCCCGCGATGGTCTGCACCAGGTTCGGCTTGATGGCGTCCTTGAGCAGCATGGTCAGCGCACCCTGGACACCCAGTTCGGCCACCGTGACCGGCTGCCGGTCGTAGGTGTAGCCGAAGGTGATGCGGCCCAGGCGTTCCCGGAGGTCGGAAAGGTTCGTAGCCAGGCAGAAGACGGCCATGATCTCCGAGGCGACGGTGATGTCGAAGCCGTCCTGCCGGGGGATGCCCTGGGCCGGGCCGCCGAGACCGATCACCACCTCCCGCAGTGAACGGTCGTTTATGTCCAGCACGCGCTTGAAGGTCATCCGACGAGGGTCGATGTTCAACTCGTTGCCCTGGTAGATGTGGTTGTCCACCAGTGCCATCAGGGCGTTGTTCGCCGAGGTGACGGCGTGGAAGTCGCCGGTGAAGTGCAGGTTGATCTCGTCCATCGGCAACACCTGGGAATAGCCGCCGCCGGTGGCGCCGCCCTTCATGCCCAGGACCGGGCCCAGCGAAGGCTCGCGGAGCGCGATCATCACGTTGTGGCCCGCGCGGGCCAGGGAATCCGCCAGTCCCACGGTTGTGGTGGACTTGCCTTCCCCGGCGGGCGTCGGCGACATCGCAGAAACAAGCACCACCTTGCCCGGGGATCGGACCGGCGCCCCGGGCATGGAACCCGCCAGCCGTGCCGGGTCGATCTTCGCCTTGTACCGGCCATAGAATTCCAGGGCTTCGGCGTTGATGCCCGCCGCTGCCGCGATCTCCGCTATCGGCCGCATGGTGGCCTTCTGCGCGATCTCCAGATCACTGGGCACCGGGGCACCAGCGGTGGGGGTTCCTGCGGCGGATCCGTCAGTAACGGTGTCAGACATCGTCGTCCTTTGCTTCGTGGCATCGGTGGGTGTTCCGGCCAGTGGTTCGGGCCGGTGTTACCGGCCCGCGGTTCCGGTGGCGGGTGTGTGGCCCAGCGGAATGGTCAGGTTTCCAAAATACTGGCTCAGCGCCGTGTTATAGCTCTCCAACGTGATGGCGGCGGTGCGTTGCCAGCCGAATTCCTGCGCGTGCAAGGCGGCCGCGCGGCCCATGTCCCTGCGGGTCGCAGGATCGTCGTACAGCGCCTCCAGCGCGTCCGCCCAGTCGGCAGCCTTGTGGCCATCGACGAGCAATCCGGTCCGGCCGTCGAAGATGGCACGGGACAGTCCGCCGACCCGGGTGGCGACCACCGGTGTGCCGCAGGCCTGGGCTTCGAGCGCCACGAGACCAAAGGACTCGCTGTAGGAAGGCATCACAACGACGTCCGCGGACCGGTACCAGCCGGCCAGCTCCGGGGCGCTGACCGGCGCGTGGTGCGTGACGACGTCGTCCATCCCGGCCGCGCTGATCAGCGACTTCAAATCGAAGTCCCTGGAGCCGCTGATGGCACCGACGATGGTGAGTTGAAGGTCGATGTCCGGCCGGCGTTCGCGCAACAGGGCGGCGGCCTTGACCAGGATCTGCGGGCCTTTCAGCCGCTGGATGCGCCCGGCGAACAGCAGGTGGAAACGTTCGGGCGGGACGCCGTGGTCCGCACGGGCCCGGCTGCGGAACGCTGGTGTAAAGATGCCCAGGTCCACACCCGGCGGGGCCACATCGATGTGGTCGTTGTCCGCGTTGTAGTGCGAGACCAATTCGGCCGCTTCGTTACCGGTGTTGGCGATCAGCCGGGTGGCGCCGTCGACAATCCGTTGCTCGCCGTCCTCGCGCCGGCGGGGTTCCGGTTGTTCGCCGGCGACCAACAGCAGGTTCTTCACCTTGGCCATGGTATGCATTGTGTGCACGAGGGGCAGCCCCCACAGGCCGGCGAGCTCAAGCCCGGCGACCCCGGACACCCAGTAGTGCGAATGGATCACGTCGTAGCGGCCGTGCGGCTGCAACTGCCGGATCCGGTCGATTTCGGCAACCATGCTGTGCAGAAGCTCGGGCAGTTCTTCTTTGGGCAGCTTCCGGGCCGGACCGGCCAGGACGTTGTGGACGCAGACGCCGGGGGAGGGATGCTCGACGGCGGCTTGTCCGGCGGACGTGGACCGGGTGAAGATCTCCACTTCGACGCCGGTCTCGGCGAGGGCTGCTGCAAGGGCACGGATGTACACGTTCATGCCCCCAGCGTCGCCGGAGCCGGGCTGCTCCATCGGCGAGGTGTGCAGCGAGAGGAATGCGACGCGGCGGACCAGCGACATTGTTCTCCTCCCCGCTCCGGAACGCATCCCGGCGGACGCGCACCTTGTTCAGCTGGTCCCGGGACACACGTCCGGACCTGTGTTTCGATAAAACACTACTCCTGAAGTTACCGCCGTTTCACAGGCCGGCGGGCGGTGCCGGTCAGAGAGCCTACGGTGCTGCTACCGTGACGACTGTGCGCGCACACGAAACGAGGGATTCCACCGTCCCCGGCTGGGAAATCCGGCCGGCCGCCGCCGGGGATTGGCCCGCGGTCTGGGAAATCGTTGAGCCTGTCGTCAGGGCCGGGGAAACCTTCACCTGGGACCGGACCACTACCGGGCACCAGGCATTTGAACGCTGGTTCCAACAAACGCCCGGCCAGACCTTCGTCGCGGCGGGCCTGGGGGAGCTCGCGGGCGTCATCATGGGCACCGGCGAGCTGCATGCAAACCAGGGCGGCGGCGGAGGCCACGTTGCCAATGCCGGGTACATGGTCCACCCGGACTACCAGGGCAAAGGGGTGGCCCGTTCGTTGTGCGCCTATTCGCTGGACGCAGCGCGGGCCGCCGGGTTCCGTGCGATGCAGTTCAACGCCGTGGTGGAAAGCAACGTCAATGCCGTTGCCGCCTGGCAGTCCCTGGGCTTCGAGGTGCTGGCCACCCTCCCGGAAGCGTTCCTGCACCCACGCCTGGGCTACGTCGGACTGCACGTCATGTACCGCAGGCTATAGCGCCGCGGGCTCGGCACTTAATCCCGCCACAGATTCTGCAGTTCCGGAAACGCCCGTTCGTAGCCGGCCAGCAGCCTTCCCGCGAGGTCCCCGGAGTCGAGGTCCCCGGAACCGCCGGGTCCGGAGCCGACCAGCGGGTGCCTGGCAAAAGCAGCCCGGGCCGCATCCCGGCGTCCGGTTCCGGCGCTCCCGGCGTCCCGGCGGGTGGCGCTCACAACGAGGCGCTCGACGTCCTTGACCTGCTGCAGCAGGGCCAGTTGCGCCGGTGCCGGGCGTTCCTGCTGAAGGGGAACAACGCCGTCGGGCGTTACCTGGCAGGGGACCTCGACGACGGCGTCCGCGGGCAGTCCCGGAATAGCCGCGATCCGGCCCGCTGCCGGATCGCCGCCGGTGTTGCGGGTATTGAGGATCAGCTCCGCCGGGCCGCCGCCGGAGAGGGCGCGCATCACGGCGAGGGCAACCCGTTCGTAGCCGCCGCCGGCCAAATCCGTTTCATCCCGGCGCTCGCCAGCGGATCGGGCCTCGGCGAGGTAGCCTTCCTCACGGGATCGGCGCGCGGCGTCCCAGAGCCGGTAGGCGTCCTGGCCGGCGGCCGCGAGCCGCGGATACAGTTCGGACTGCTGCCGTTCGATGGACTCGCCGCGGGTCGTGGCGGCGGACCTGATGCCGGCCAGGGCGCGGCCGGTCTCGTAGTAGTAGTAGAGGTATTCGTTCGGCAGGCATCCCAGTTCCGCAAGGAAAGGTTGCCCAAACAGGCGTCCTTCCTCGAAACCGGCCAAAGCGTCTGCATCGGCCAGCAGTCCCGGAAGCATGTCCTGGCCGCCGGACTCCAGACGGTAGAGCCAGCCCAAGTGGTTGAGGCCGTAGTACCCGACGCCGTCGAGCGTCCCCGCGGGCAGTGCGACGCCCGCGGCACCCGCAGCCCGGTGCACCAGCCCGCTGGCCGAATCGCAGATGCCGACCACCTTGGGCCCGAGGACCGGCACAAGGGCCTCGGTGACCATGCCCGCCGGATTCGTGAAATTCAGCAGCCACGCGTCAGGACAGTGGCGCCGCATCTGCTCAGCGAGCTCCAGCATGCGCGGAATCGACCGCAACGCGTACGAGATGCCGCCGGCTCCTGTGGTCTCCTGGCCCAGGAGCCCGAGGTCCAAGGCCACCCGCTCGTCGGCGGTTCGCCCGGCCGTCCCGCCGGGACGAATCGCGGCGAACACCAGATCCGTGCCGGACAGCGCCTCGGCCAGGGATGTGGTGGCCCGCACCGCGGGTAAGGTTGCGGTGCCTGGCACGTACGGTGCCGGGTACGAGGCAAGCACCGCACGGATCGCGTCGAGGCGGCCGGGATCGACGTCGTACAGCACCAGTTCCCGGACCAGCCCGGCGAAGGGCCCCGCACAGAGCGCCCGGTAGATCAGCGGTACCCGGAATCCGCCGCCGCCGGCAATCATCAGCCGCATGCCGACAGTCTATGCGCGGAGGGGACCGACTGGACCGGCAGGCGCCTTTCCAGCGGTACCTCGACGGCGTAGGGTGCCAACTATGGACGCGCTTCCGACGCAGCGATTTGATCCGCTTGCCTCCGCCCGTACCCCCGGTGCGGCGGGTTTTGACTTGTTGCTCACGGGGACGGTCTTTCAGGACATCATTTTCACCGGGCTGCCGCACGCCCCCGTCGCCGGCACCGAGATCTGGAGCGACGGGATGGGCAGCTGCCCCGGGGGCGTAGCCAACCAGGCCATCGCCGCGGCACGGCTGGGGCTGCGGACCGGGCTGGCGGCTGCCTTTGGCGATGACGGCTACGGCGACTACAACTGGAAGATACTGGCCGGACAGGAGCACGTGGACTTGTCCCTGTCCCGGCGGGTCGCCGGTTGGCATTCACCGGTCACAGTCTCCCTGAGCGTGGAGCATGACCGGTCCATGGTGACCCACGGGCACCCGGCCCCCGTCAGCTCCAGCGAACTGATCGGCGAGCCGCCGCCGGCGCTCGCCGCCGTCGCGGAGCTCGGCGAGGAAGTGGAGCCGTGGGCAATCGACGCGCACAAAGCCGGGGTCCGGCTGTTCGGCGACGTCGGCTGGGATCCCACCGGCGCCTGGTCCTCCTCCCGGCTGGACAACCTGAAGTATTTCCACGCCTTTTTGCCCAACCAGCACGAAGCCATGGCTTTCACCCGCCATGACAACCCGTGGGCCGCACTCTACGCCCTGGCGGACAAGGTGCCGGTCGCCGTCGTGACCCTTGGATCCCAGGGGGCGATGGCGGTGGACTCCGAAACGGGCGAGGAGGAGTGGGTGCCGTCGCTGCCCGTGTCCGCGTTCGACCCGACCGGTGCGGGGGACTGCTTCGGAGCCGCCTTCATCGTCGGTTGCCTGGCCGGCTGGCCGCTGGGTGACAGGTTGAGGTTTGCCAATCTCTGCGCGGCCCTGGCAGTGCAGGAGGTCGGCGGCTCGCTGGCGGCGCCCGGTTGGGGGGACATCGCCGACTGGTGGCAGCGGGCCAACGCCCGCAAGGAACGCCAGTCCAGCCAGTGGATGCGGCGCTACCGTTTTCTGGAGGACATCATCCGGGACGTACCGCCGGAGGCGCAGCGGCGGGCGACGGCGACCATCGCCCACCTCTCGGACGCGTAGCGCTGTTCCAACCGGGAGCCCACCAGCGGACATGTCTGCCGGTGGGCTCCCGTCCCGGTGGACATGCTCTCCGTGCGAGCCGGGGAATGGGCATAAACCTGTTGTGCCCAGCGGTGGGTGCTAACAGTGGGCATGTCCCCCCGGAGCAGGGCTGCCGCGGGGCCTGAATTAAGCCCCATGCGCGGCCACCCCTAGAATCGTTAAGTGACTTACCCAGCAGCAACAGGTGACTTCCGGCCCGTCCCGGAGGCCCAGCCCGGCCACGCCGAAGAACGCTCGGCCGTAATCGACCTTGCAGCCATCCGGCACAACGTCCGCCGCATCGCAGCCGTAGCATCACCGGCGCGGGTGATGGCAGTGGTCAAAGCCGATGCTTACGGTCACGGCGCCGTTCCCGTGGCCCGTGCTGCCCTTGGCGCCGGCGCCACCTGGCTGGGAACCGCCCATATTTCCGAAGCCCTGGCCCTGCGCGCCGCCGGGATCGAGGCGCCCGTGCTTGCCTGGCTGCACACCCCGGAGAGTAACTTCGCCGCCGCCGTGGCCGCCGGGATTGATATCGGGTGCTCGGGGTGGGATCTAAAGCGCACCGTGGCTGCAGCCCGGGAGCAGGAACGGCCAGCCCGAGTGCACCTAAAAGTGGACACCGGGCTGGGCCGCAACGGGGCAACCATGAGTGCCTGGGACGGTGTGGTCGGCGAAGCCATGGATTACCAAGACCAGGGCCTCCTGCGCGTGGTGGGTATTTTTTCCCATCTGGCCGTCGCCGACGAACCCGAACGGCCGGAAACGGACGAGCAGCTGGCCGCCTTCCGCGAAGCCCTCGCTATCGCCCAGGACGCCGGCGTGGACCCCGAGGTGCGGCACCTTGCCAACACCCCGGCCACGCTGTCGCGGCCGGACACACACTTTGACCTGGTCCGCGTGGGCCTGGGCCTCTACGGGCTGTCCCCGTTCGAGGACCAGAGCCCGGAAGAACTGGGCCTGCGCCCCGCCATGACCGTCCGTACGGTGGTCTCGCACTGCAAAGACGTGCCCGCCGGCCAGGGCGTCTCCTACGGGCTGAATTACCGCACCGGCAGCGCCAGCACGCTGGGCCTGATCCCGCTGGGCTACGCCGACGGGGTCCCGCGGATCGCAACCGGCGGACCCGTCCGGGTCCGTGGTGTGAACTACCCCGTGGTGGGACGCATCGCAATGGACCAGATGGTGATCGACCTCGGTCCGCTCAGTGTGTCGGCCGGAGGGACCAGCGTGCTGGGCGCCGAGGCCGTGCTCTTTGGCAACGGTGAGGACGGCGGTCCCACCGCCGAGGACTGGGCCCGGGCCGCCGGCACCAACAATTATGAGATCGTCACGCGGATCAGTCCCCGGGTTCCGCGCCGCTACATCAATGAAATGCCCGGCCGCGAGGGGTCGCAACCGTGAGCGGGGTGCTCTGGGAACGGACCCTGACAGTCCGGAGCGCGGAGGAAACCCACGCCCTTGCCGCCGTCCTCGGTACCCAGCTCCAGGCCGGTGACCTGCTGGTCCTCACCGGCGAGCTCGGAGCGGGAAAAACCACCTTCACCCAGGGCCTCGGCGAGGGACTGGGCGTCCGTGCCGGCATCATCTCACCGACGTTCGTGCTCGTTCGCATCCACCCGAACCTGCCCTCCGGTTCCCGTCCGGGCGGTCCGGACCTGGTGCACGTGGACGCGTACCGGCTGGGTTCCGCGTCGGAAATCGACGACATCGACCTGGAAAACACCATGGACAGCGCCGTCACAGTTGTCGAATGGGGCCGGGACCGGGTGGAACACTTGAGCGAGAGCCGGCTCGAGGTGGATCTGGTCCGCAGCCTCGGCGGCGCCGCTGCGCCACCAGCTGCCGCGTCGGTGCCCGGCCCCGTTGTGCCCGGCCCCGTTGAACCAGACACCCTGGATTTTGACCCTGCGGACAACGATGAACCTCGCACCATCATGATCCGCGGGTTCGGTCCCCGCTGGGTGGACCGGCCCGTGCTGCCCGCTCCCGGCGAGAATCCCGCGCAGCCCCTGCCCACCACCCCGGAAGGGACCTGATGCTGATCCTTGCCATCGACACCTCGGCCGTGGCCAGCGCCGCCCTCGTTTCCGATGACACCCCGGAATCGGTGGTGGCGAGCTTCGCCACACAAGATACCCGCAGCCACGCCGAAGTACTGGCCCCGGGAATCGCGGCGCTCCTTACGGAGGCCGGATTGGACGGCTCCGACGTCGACGCCGTCGTCGTCGGAGTAGGACCGGGTCCGTTCACCGGGCTGCGCTCGGGGATCGTCACGGCCCGCACCCTCTCGTTCGTCTGGGGCAAGCCGCTCCATGGC
Source organism: Arthrobacter sp. UYCu512 (assembly GCF_040547075.1). Classification (NCBI taxonomy): domain Bacteria; kingdom Bacillati; phylum Actinomycetota; class Actinomycetes; order Micrococcales; family Micrococcaceae; genus Arthrobacter; species Arthrobacter sp. UYCu512. The sequence goes on along the minus strand of NZ_JBEPPA010000004.1, from coordinate 127,558 downwards.
CTCATGAGCCTTGACGCCATCGCCCTGGAAGTGGCGGAGTCCACGGTCGCGGCGCCGGAGTTCATTGTCGCCACGGATGCCCGGCGCAAAGAGGTCTACTGGGCCCGGTACGCCCTGGCCAGCGGCCAGCTGCCGCAGCTGCTGGACGGCCCGCACGTCGGCTTTGCCGGGGCGCTGCCCGAGCTTCCCGTCTACGGCGCCGGCGCCGGTCTCTATGCAGACCTCGTTAAGGCCGTTCCCGAGTTCAGCTCCCGCCAGCCGGAAGCCCTGTCGCTGGGCCAGTTCGCCCTCGCGCGGCTCGCGGCGGGCGAACAGCTGCTCGACTCCACCCCGCTCTACCTGCGCGAGTCCGACGCCCAGGTACCCGGTCCGCGGAAGAGGGCGCTGTGAACGCCCCGTCCGCTGGCCGCGGTGCGGAACCGGCAGCGCTGCCCGGCGGCGTGAGACTTCGGCTCATGACCGCTGCGGACATTCCCGCAGTGGATGAGCTGGAGCGCCAGCTGTTCCCGGTGGACGCCTGGCCACTGCAGATGTTTGTCGCCGAACTGGCGCAGGCCGGCACCCGGCACTACCTCGTGGCCGAGCGGGCAGGGCAGATTGTGGGCTATGCAGGGCTGATGTGCATCGAGCCGATCGCGGATGTCCAGACCATTGCGGTTGCGCCGGATTACGAGGGCCGGGGCATTGGTTCGGCTTTGCTCACAGCGCTCATCATGGAAAGCCGGCTGCGCCGTGCCGAGGACGTGCTCCTGGAGGTCCGGGCCGACAACCCCCGGGCACAACAGCTCTACCGCCGCTACGGGTTCGAGCAGATCCACCTCCGGGCCCGCTACTACCGCGACGGCGTTGACGCGCTGATCATGCGGCTGCGGCTGACCAGTCCCGAATCCGATGCCACTCCCAGGGAAGCAGCCCGACCATGAACCGCACCACTTATGTCCGGCCGCTGGTCCTGGGCATTGAGTCCTCCTGTGACGAGACCGGCGTCGGGATTGTCCGCGGGACCCGGCTGCTGACCAACACGGTGTCCTCCTCCATGGATGAGCATGTCCGGTTCGGCGGCGTGATCCCCGAGATCGCCTCCCGCGCCCATCTCGATGCCTTCGTCCCCACGCTCCGCGCGGCCCTGGCCGAGGCCGGGGTGACGCTGGAGGACATCGATGCGATCGCCGTGACCTCCGGTCCGGGCCTCGCGGGAGCCCTGATGGTGGGTGTCTGCGCGGCCAAGGCGCTCGCTGTGGCAACGGGCAAACCGCTCTACGCCATCAACCACCTCGTCGCCCATGTCGGCGTCGGCCTGCTCCAGCCGGACGACGGCGGCCCGCAGGCTTTCGCCGGGTCCGCGGCGGCAGCCGGCGGGCGCGGGAGTACCGTGCCGCGAAACGGCCTGCCGGAAAACCTGGGGGCCTTGCTGATCTCCGGCGGGCACACCGAAATCCTGCGGATCCGGAACATCACCGCGGACGTGGAATTGCTCGGGTCCACGATCGACGACGCCGCCGGCGAGGCTTACGACAAGGTGGCGCGGCTGCTGGGCCTGGGCTATCCGGGCGGACCGGCCATCGACACGCTGGCACGCACCGGCAACGCCAAAGCGATCCGCTTCCCGCGCGGCCTGAGCCAGCCCAAGTACATGGGGTCCGCGGACGAACCCGGCCCGCACCGCTACGACTGGTCGTTCAGCGGACTCAAGACCGCCGTCGCGCGCTGCGTGGAGCAATTCGAGGCACGCGGCGAGACGGTGCCGGTGGCGGACATCGCCGCAGCCTTCCAGGAGGCGGTCGTGGACATCATTACCTCCAAAGCGGTGCTGGCCTGCCGGGAGAACGGCATCACCGACCTCCTGCTGGGCGGCGGCGTGGCGGCAAATTCACGGCTGCGCCAGCTCACGGAACAGCGGTGCAGCGCCGCCGGGATCCGGTTGACCGTCCCGCCGCTTGCCCTGTGCACGGACAACGGCGCCATGGTCGCCGCGCTCGGCGCCCAGCTGGTGATGGCCGGGATCGCGCCAAGCGGCCTCGGTTTCGCCCCGGATTCCTCGATGCCGGTCACCACCGTCTCGGCCTGAGGCCGCCCCGGCGCGGCCCCGGCTCTACGCTTCGGGGCCCTGGCGCATCTGCTGGACCAGGTCCAGTACGACGGCGCGCAGGTCCCCGCCGTGCTCTGCCGCCACGCGCCGCTGCCGCTGGTATCCGGCGCCGCGCTCAACGATCTTCAGGACGTCCGCCAGCTCCGCAGCGCAGCCCAGCTTCTCGGCGACGGGCCGGAGCCGTGCGACAGTTTCGCGGATGTGGTCCGTAACAAGCTGCTCGTTCCCCTCCGCGTCCAGGATGATGATGGCGTCCAGGCCGTAGCGGGCGGCACGCCACTTGTTCTCCTGGACATGCCAGGGCGGCATGGTGGGAATGGTGCCGCCGTTGTCCAGTGTCGTTGAAAACTCATCAACGAGGCATTGGGTCAGCGCTGCGACGGCGCCGACTTCCTCCAGGGTTGCCAGGCCGTCACAGATCCGCATCTCGATGGTGCCAAAATGAGGGACGGGCCGGATATCCCAGCGGATTTCGGAGAGCGAGTCGATCACGCCGGTGGTGGACATGTCCTGTGCGTACGATTCGAAGTCCGCCCAGTTGGCGAATTGGAAAGGCAACCCCGCGGTCGGCAGTTGCTGGAACATCAGGGCACGCTGGGAGGCGTAACCGGTGTCTTCGCCGCCCCAGAACGGGCTGGAGGCGGAGAGCGCCTGGAAGTGCGGGAAATAGTTCACCAAGCCGTCCAGTACCGGCAACACCTTGTCCCGGCTGTCCAGGCCGACATGCACGTGGACGCCGTAGATCACCATCTGGCGGCCCCACCACTGTGTGCGGTCAATGAGCTTGGCGTAACGCTCTTTGTCTGTCACCGGTTGCAGCTGCGGCGGGCTGAAGGGGTGGCTGCCCGCGCAGAAGATTTCAACGCCCATCGGATCGGTGACTTCACGGACTGCGGCGAGGGAACTGGTCAGGTCCGCTTTCGCTTCCGCCACGGTGTTGCAGATCCCGGTGACCAGCTCCACGGTGTTCAGCAGCAACTCCTGCTTGATGTGGGGGTGCTCGTCGTCCTCGTTCAGTTCGGGGTGCCGCGCAGCGACGCCGCGGAGCACCTCTTTGGCGACGGAGGCCAACTCCCCGGTTTCCGCGTCCACGAGGGCTAGTTCCCATTCCACACCAAGAGTTGATTGCCTGGATGAAGCGAAATCAATCTTCATGTGGTCCCTTCACTTTTCTGCTGTCCGTTTCCCTGCCCCGACCGGCAACGTCGTGGGCGGATGTGCCGGACAGTTGGCGAGGCAACGGTGCCTCAAGTCTAGTGCAGGGGTAACATCGGACCGGTGGCAAGACTGCAGCGAAAACGTGAAAGTGTTCACAGAAGTACGCGGAAGACCGCCTTGGTCCCGGCCGTCGTCCTGCTTGTGTTCGGAACCTCCTCTTGCTCCGGGCCGCCGGCGCCGCCGCCCTCCGGAGCGGCGCAAACCGCCGCACCATCCGGACCGGCACAGCCGAGCGGCGGCACTGCCGCGCCGCTGCCCGATAGTAAGGATGCCTCCGCCCTGGCCGGGACACGCCCGCTCGGATGGGGACCGCAGGAACGGGACGCGGCCGATGCGGCGCGGGCTGTTGCCGCCATGAGCACCGAAGAGCTGGCGGGCCAGGTTCTGCTGCCGTTTTTTCCCGGACTCGACCATACCGCCCATGCCGCGGTCATCGAGCGCCTGCACCTGGCCGGTTCCATCATCATGGGGGACAACGTTCCGGGGACCGCAGACGGAAGCGTTGACACCACAGCCATGCAGGCCGCCGCCGGCCAGCTCCAGGCCGCGGCCCGCGCCGGCGGCCGCAGCTGGCCCGGCCTGATCGGCGTCGACCAGGAGGGCGGAAAGGTGGCACGGCTCAGGGCGCCGCTGACCGAATGGCCCGCCCCGATGAGCTACGGCGCGGCGGGAAGTGCGCCCCTCGCCGGAGAGGCCGGCGCAGCCATGGCAGCTGAACTGGCGGCACTGGGCTTCAACACCGACTTTGCCCCGTCGGCCGACGTCACCATGGGCCCGGCCGATCCTGCCATCGGCGCGCGCTCCATGTCCGGCAACGCCGACGCCGCAGCCGCCTACAGTGTCGCCTTTTCCCAAGGAATGCTGGCCGGGGGGCTGCTGCCGGCCGCCAAGCATTTTCCCGGCCACGGCTCCGTCACCGTGGATTCCCACGCCGGGCTGCCCGTCCAGGATGCCAGCCTGGATGCACTCCGCGCCAAGGACCTGCGGCCCTTCCAATCTGTCGTTGACGCCGGGCTGCCGATGGTCATGACCGGCCACATTGCCGTGACGGCGCTTGATCCCGGGGTCCCGGCCTCCGTCTCCAAGGCGGCCTACGCGGAACTTCGCCGGATGGGATTCAAAGGTGTTGCCATCACCGACGCGCTAAACATGGCGGCGATCCAGGACCGGTACCCCAACGACTCCGCCGCTCCGCTGGCCCTCGCCGCTGGCGCTGACCTGCTGCTGATGCCCGCCGACGTCGAGGCGGCCCACGCCGCGATCGTCGGCGCCGTGCGCAGCGGTGCGCTGCCGCCGGCACGGCTCGCGGAGGCCGCGCAGCGTGTAGTTACCATGATGATCTGGCGCGGCCGCACCGGACAGGGCCCCGGCACGGCGCCCGGGAGCGGCAGCGAACTCTCGCAAAAGGTCTCCCGGGCCGCCATCACCGTGCTCGCCGGGCCCTGCCGCGGTCCGATCGTGCCGGCCAGCGTCCGTGTGGCCGGCGGTTCGGCGCAGGACCGCTCGCGCTTCGCCGCATCCGCGAGCAAGGCCGGCATCAGCATCGGCGAGGGCCCGCTCGTCCGGCTGATCGGTGCCGGACCACAGCCGCCTGCACCGGAGGCGGCAGCCGAGGTGGCGGTGGCCCTCGATGCGCCCTGGCCGCTGGCCGACGTCACGGCCCGCAGCAGAATCGCGGTCTACGGACGCAGCCAGGGCGCGTTCGACGCGCTGGCCTCGGTTCTTGCCGGGACTGCCACGGCCCCCGGCAAACTTCCGGTCGACGTTGGGTCCCAGCCCGCGGGCACCGGCTGTGACTGATGCCGGCCCCGGCCGGGACCGGCCTGTCGTTTAATGGAAGGGTGCCCATCCTGAATAAAGACATGACCTTGTGCATCTCCCTCTCGGCCCGGCCGAGCAACAACGGGACGCGCTTCCACAACCACCTGTATGACCAGCTTGGCCTGAACTGGATCTACAAGGCCTTCGCCCCCACCGACCTCGCCCAGGCCATCGCCGGCGTGCGTGGCCTGGGAATCCGCGGCTGTGCCGTGTCCATGCCGTACAAGGAAGACGTGACGGCGCTCGTGGATGTGATGGACCCGTCGGCGAAAGCCATCGATTCGGTCAATACCATCGTCAACGACGGCGGCACCCTGACCGCCTACAACACCGACTACACGGCGATCGAGCAGTTGCTGCAGCGCAACGCAGTACCCGCCTCCTACGCGGTGTGGTTGTTGGGTGCCGGCGGCATGGCGAAGGCCACCGCCGCCGCCCTGCGTGATGCCGGGTTCCGCGACGTCACAGTGATCGCGCGCAGTGAGGAGGCGGGGCGGGCGCTCGCAGGGCTTTATGGCTTCGCCTGGCGCGCCGACGTCGATCCCGCCGGCGCGGGGGCGGCGGACATGATCATCAACGTCACCCCGATTGGTATGGCCGGAGGGCCGGACGCCGGGGCGCTATCCTTCCCGCAGGAGGTTTTGGACGCCGCGACGGTGGTCTTCGACGTCGTCGCGCTGCCCGCCGAGACCCCGCTGATCAAGGCCGGCCGTGCAGCCTGTAAGACGGTCATCACCGGTGCGCAGGTGGCGACAATCCAGGCGCTGGAGCAGTTTGTGCTCTACACCGGGATCCGGCCCACTGACGAGCAGGTCCACGCAGCCGAGGCTTTTATGCGGGATCAGTAGGCGCTCGGAATCCGGCGGTGAGTCACTGGACCGGCTCGACCGAAATGGCCACCCGCTCCTCGCCGATCCTGGTGAGGACCAGGGTGGCCGCCTTCTTTCCCTTGTTCTTGGCACTGCCTGATTTACCCCCGGGGAGCAGTTGTTTGCGCAGCTCCTCCGGAGTGACAGCGGTGCCGCGCTTTTTGATGTCCAGCACTCCGATGCCCTGGTCCCTGACCCAGGCCTTGAGCGCCTTGACGTTGTAGGGCATCACGTCCAGGACTTTGAACGCCCGGGCAAAAGGGGTGTCCAGAAGTTCGGGCGCGCAGATGTAAGCGATGTGCTCGTCCACGAGGTGGCCGCCCAGCTGGAGTGCGACGTCGGCCACCAGACCGGCTCGGATGACGGCGCCGTCGGGTTCGTAAAGGTAGCCCTCAACCGGGCCGATCGGGGCGACCGGTCCGCCGTTGAAATCCTCGGCGCTGCTGAGCTCCGCGGCCCCAGCAGGCCCGAGCAGGAGGGCTGCCCGCCGGATCCCCGGGCGCCGGAGCGCATTGAACCACAGTGCGACTTCGGTGACGTCCCCGCCGACCGAGACCCACTGGGCCTCGCAATTGCCGGGTACCGAGTCGTGCGGCATGCCCGGGCCCATCTTCACACCCACCGCCATGCCGGCGCCGGCCAGGGACTCAACAAAGGACAGCGGCGGGGAGAAGTCCTCCGGGTCCCAGAGGCGCTTTGTGCCCGAGGTGGAGGTGGTCCGGCGTGCTGGGTCCAGCCAGACGCCGTCTATTCCCTCGAGGGAAACCGACGTCGCGTCGGAGTGCAGCACTGTGGCGTTCCGGAACGGGATCAGGTTCATCGTGGCGCAGGCCGCCGTCGTCTCGTCCCGCTCCACTGCCGTGACCGTGATGTCCAGCGATGCAAGCGCCATGGAATCGGCGCCGAGGCCGCAGCCGAGATCTGCTGCATGCCGAACGCCTGCCGCCGCGAAGCGCTGCGCGTGCCGCGCCGCCACGGTCAGCCGGGTGGCCTGTTCCAAACCGGCTTGGGTGAAAATCATCTGCCGGGCGAACTCGCCGAACTTGGCTTCGGCCTTGGTCCGCAGCCGGGACTGGGTGAGCACGGCAGAGACGAGTTCGGGGGAGTGGCCGGCCTTCCGCAGGGTTGCGTTGAGGCGGAACGCCTCGTCCTCGCGGTACGCGCCCAGTGACGCCAGCAGCTCCCAGCCTGCGGGGTTGAGGAGCGGGGCGATCTGGTCCTGCGGTGCGTCAGCCATGGGATCAAGCCTAGTTCAGGCAGTCGAGGCGCCGTGCGCCCGATAGGCTAGACGGCATGGAAGACAGCGGCACGGCAAACACCGGCTCGGACGCAGATGACCCCAATGACCGGACCGCCGGCCGGGATGCCGACGGCGGCCGGGCCACCCGCCGGGGATTGGCCCGTTACGCCCGGCCGGCGCTGATCGCCGGCATTGTGCTCGCGGTGGTTTGCGCGGCGCTGCTGGTGATTATCTTTTTCCTTGATTCCTTCAACGCCACGGTTTATTCCGTCGGCGGCAAAGACGTTGCGGACGCCACCGACGAGGCGAGGGACATCCGGGACACTTATGCCGCGGCCCGAACCGGCGGCATCGTCGTCCTGGCCGCCGGCGTCGTCCTTGCCGCCGCCGGCGCCCTGGTGCTGTACCGGCACCGGGGGGAGGCCGGTGCCAGCGACGCGGACAACGGCGAAGACGTGAACTTCGAGGACCTCGGCTGAGGGCAGCCGGCAGTCGTGCGGCGTTAACGGGTGACGAAATTCTGGCACTCACCTTGACCGAGTGCTAACTACTTACATAGAGTCGTCATTAGCACTCTCCCTAGGAGGGTGCTAATACTCAAGCTGGACCTGCCAGGTACGCTGCCGGCACCGCGACGACGGTTTGTGCGCCTTGGCACCACAGCTTTAAAGTCCACGAATTTGCTGACGAAAAGGAGAGGTCCTTGTCGGTCTCTATTAAGCCTCTTGAGGATCGTATTGTTGTCCGCCCGCTCGAAGCCGAGCAGACCACGGCCTCCGGCCTGGTTATCCCGGACTCCGCGCAGGAAAAGCCGCAGGAAGGCGAAGTTGTTGCAGTTGGCCCCGGCCGCTTTGACGACAACGGCAACCGCGTTCCGATCGACGTCACCGTCGGCGACGTTGTTATCTACTCCAAGTACGGCGGAACCGAAGTCAAGACCGGCGGTACCGAGTACCTCGTACTGTCCGCCCGCGACGTCCTGGCGATCGTCGTAAAGTAACTCTTATGGACCCCGCGCCGCCGATCCGTCTGATTCATCTCTGACAGGTCAGTTGCGCGGGGTTCTGTCTTGAAAGGACAAAAACCATGGCAAAGCAGCTTGCGTTTAACGACGCTGCCCGCCGGTCGCTTGAAGCCGGCATCGATAAGCTCGCCAACACGGTCAAGGTGACGCTTGGCCCGCGTGGCCGCAACGTTGTGCTGGACAAGAAGTGGGGCGCCCCCACGATCACCAACGATGGTGTCACCATCGCCCGTGAAGTCGAACTGGACGACCCCTACGAGAACCTTGGCGCGCAGCTTGCCAAGGAGGTCGCCACCAAGACCAACGACGTGGCCGGCGACGGCACCACCACCGCCACTGTGTTGGCACAGGCGCTTGTTAAGGAAGGCCTCCGCAACGTTGCGGCAGGCGCCGCACCGGGCGAGATCAAGCGCGGCATCGAGGTTTCCGTCGAAGCCGTCGCTGCCCGCCTGCTCGAAAACGCACGTCCGGTCGAAGGCACCCAGGTCGCCAACGTCGCCTCCATCTCCGCACAGAGCGACGAGGTCGGCGAGCTCCTGGCCGAGGCATTCGGTAAGGTCGGCAAGGATGGTGTGATCACCATTGAGGAATCCTCCACCACGCAGACCGAACTGGTCCTCACCGAGGGCATGCAGTTCGACAAGGGCTACCTGTCCCCGTACTTCGTCACCGACGCAGAACGCCAGGAAGCAGTCCTCGAAGATGCGCTGATCCTCATCAACCAGGGCAAGATTTCATCCGTCCAGGACTTCCTGCCGCTGCTGGAAAAGGCGCTGCAGAGCTCCAAGCCGCTCTTTATCATCGCCGAGGACGTCGACGGCGAGGCTCTCTCCACGCTGATCGTCAACCGCATCCGCGGCACCCTGAACGTCGTTGCCGTCAAGGCTCCGGGCTTCGGTGACCGCCGCAAGGCCATGCTGCAGGACATCGCCACCCTTACGGGTGCGCAGGTTGTTTCGCCGGAACTGGGCCTCAGCCTGGATACGGTCGGCCTGGAGGTGCTCGGTACTGCCCGGCGTATCACCGTCACCAAGGACAACACCACCATCGTTGACGGCGCCGGTTCGGCCGAGGACGTCGCAGCCCGGGTTTCCCAGCTGCGCGCCGAGCTGACCCGCACCGATTCCGACTGGGACAAGGAAAAGCTCCAGGAGCGCCTGGCTAAGCTGGCCGGCGGCATCGGCGTGATCAAGGTTGGCGCGGCTACCGAAGTCGAGCTGAAGGAAAAGAAGCACCGCATCGAGGACGCCGTGTCCTCGACCCGCGCTGCCCTGGAAGAAGGCATTGTGGCCGGCGGTGGCGCTGCCCTCATCCACGCCCTCAAGGCCCTCGACGAGGACCCTGCCGTCAAGGCCCTCGAAGGTGACGCGGCCGCCGCTGTCGGCATCGTCCGCCGGGCACTGACCCAGCCGCTGCGCTGGATCGCCCAGAACGCCGGCTTCGACGGCTACGTGGTGGTCGCCAAGGTGGCCGAATCAGCCAACAACCAGGGCTTCAACGCCAAGACCGGCGAATATGAAGACCTCATCGCGGCCGGCGTTATCGACCCGGTCAAGGTGACGCGTGCGGCCCTGCGCAACGCGGCTTCCATCGCGGCGCTGGTGCTCACCACGGAAACCCTCGTGGTCGAGAAGCCTGCCGACGAGGACGAGCACGCGGGCCACCAGCACTAAGGTCCGGCGGCGGCGCCCCGGACGGTGCCGCAGTTTCCCTCGGAGCAGCCAGCCAAGGGAGCAGCCAGCCAAAGACCAGTAAACAAAGGACCGGACCAGCACCCGCTGGTCCGGTCTTTTGTGTGTTTTAGGCAGTCATCAGCGTCTGGACCCCGTGGCGGTCCGTCGTGGCCGCAGGCTCGCACCCCGCAGCCGGTGTCTGGTGACGAGCCGGTAAAAGATCAGCACGGCAACCGCGGCCGCGACGATGCCCACGAGGTTCAGCCCCAGCTGCACCGCCGAGCCGGCAGCCTTTTGGTATTCGCCCAGGACCAGGGCCACCGCCACGAAGCCCGCGGCCGGGACCGTTGTGACCGAGATGAACACCCCGACCAGCGCTGCGGACCGCCGGCTGATCACGGAGAGCATCCCAGCGGTCCCGGCCAGGACGGCAACGATGAGCGAATAGGGGCCCGGGTGGTAAATGAAGTCGACGGCAGAACCGCGGTCCAGCACGTCGGGCGGAAAGAGGCCCAGCGGTACTGACAGCCACGCCGTGAGCGCGGCCGCCAGCATGGCCGCGGGGAACCCGACGCCAAGCGCCAGTGCCGCACTGCGGCCCAGCTGCCATTGGCCGCGGACAAGTGCCACGGCCAGGGCCGCCAGGGGGCCGAACTCCGGTCCCACCGCCATGGCCCCGACAATGGCGATAGTGGAATCCGTGACGATCCCGATGGCCGCCAGCTGGGTCGCGAGGATCAGGAACGCCAGGTAGCTCCACGTAAGCCGCGAGTCTTCGCCCGTCTGTCGGGATACCTCGTCCCAGATCACGGTGTCCGCGCCTTCGCCGGGGGCGTCGGCGGTGGCCTTGTCCGCACGGTCGGAGAGCACCAACTCCGGCATGGCCACCGAGATCGAACCTTGCTCCTGGACATTCAGGGCTTGGAGTTTCTCCACGAGCCGCTCCACGGATTCCCTGGCGACCAGGACGTGGATGATGTCCCCGGCGGGAAGGACAGAAGCGCCCGGCTGGCGGGAAACTTCCGCGACGCCTAGCTCTCCGGTGCAGCAGTCCGTCACGGCGGCGGACAACTCGGCCGGAACACAAATACGCAGCTCTGCGATCACGATGGGGCCTCCTCTGGCTCGTTACAGGGTAGCCCCGGGCCGGCGGGGAACCTGCCGCTGGCCCGCCGGTCACCGCGCTGTGATTGGCCAGAAAAATTACGGCTCGGTAACATTGATGTTTTGGAAACCGGCCTGAAGGGCTCCCAGTGTCGATCGAGCGCAGCACAGCCAGCCCGCAGCAGGCGGTCGCGGGTTCTCCGGCGCCCCCACAACCGGGCTACCGGCCCGAAGTCCAGGGCCTGCGCGCCCTTGCGGTCCTGATGGTGGTCACGTACCACGTGTGGCTCGGCAGGGTCTCCGGCGGGGTGGACGTCTTCCTCCTGATTTCCGCCTTCCTGATGACTCTCAGCTTCGCCCGAAAGGTCGAAAGCGGCAGGCCCCTTCGTCTCCTGAGCCACTGGCTGCACCTGCTCAAACGGCTGCTGCCCGCCGTTGTAGTCGTTATTCTGGGTGTACTTGCAGGCACCCGGGCAATCCTGCCCGAGAGCCGCTGGCCGGACATCCTCGACCAGGCCTGGGCCTCCCTTCTCTACCGGCAGAACTGGCTGCTGGCGGACTCCGCCGTCGACTACTACGCGCAGGACCACTCCGGCGCCAGTCCGCTGCAGCACTTCTGGTCGCTGTCCATCCAAGGGCAGGTCTTCCTGCTGTGGCCGCTCGTTTTTGCCGGCGCCGCAGTGCTGCTGCGCCTCCTGCGCCGGCGGACGCCGTGGGCAAACCGGATCAGTTACCCCGGCCTCCTGGCCGCGGCGTTTGGTGCGATTTTCGTTGCCTCACTGATTTACTCCATTGAGCAAACCGCCGCCAACCAGGCCTATGCCTACTTCGACACCCGCACCCGGCTCTGGGAATTCGCGCTCGGATCGCTGCTGGCGCTTGCACTTCCACACCTCAAACCCGGTAAAGCGCTCCGGGTTGTCCTCGGCTGGGCCGGGCTGACCGCGATGCTCTCCTGCGGCTTGCTGCTCACCGTAGACCGCTCCTTCCCGGGCTTCATTGCGCTGTGGCCGACGCTGGCAGCTGCGGCCATCATCGTGGCCGGACAGAGCGGGAGCCGCTTCGGCGTCGACCGGATCCTGAGCTGGAAACCGCTGGTGGCACTCGGGGACAACTCGTACGCCCTGTACCTCTGGCACTGGCCGCTGCTGGTGCTTGCCCTTGCCGGGATGGGCATCGCCGCGCCGAACCTGATCCAGGGCCTGGCCGTGGTGGCCGCCTCGATCGTGCTGGCGGTGCTGACCACCAGGTTCGTGGAGAAGCCCTTACGCGAGTGGCACTGGCCGCAGCGACGGGCCTGGCGCACCGCCGTCGTGATCGCAGCGTGTGGCGCGCTGCTGGCTGGCCCGGTGTCCGTGTGGCAGAGCAAGATCATGGCCGACGAGGCGGCCGCGGCGGCGCAGCCGAAGGAACTGACCCCCGGCGCGGCCGCCCTGGCGCCCGAGAACGCGGGTAAACCTACTCCCGCCGCGAAGATCATTCCGGCTCCGGTCGCCATGAAAAACGAATGGGCTGACATCGACGGGCTCTGCACGGACGGGAACGTGCCCGCCGACCCGCTGCTCGCCGGATGCCTGCAAAACACCCGGCCGGAGACTGTCACCAAACGCATTGTGGTCCTGGGCGACTCCCACGCCCAGCAGTACATGGCAGCACTCGGGCCGGTCGCCCGGACCCGCGGCTGGGAAGTGGTGGCACTGCTGAAAGGCAACTGCCGCTTCGGCGGTGAGTCCCCGGAGCGGGACGCCGAGTGCAACGCTTTCAACGCCGCCAGCGCCCGGTACGTCCTGGACCAGCAGCCCGATGCCGTTTTCACAGTCGCCTCGCTCACCCACACCGAAGCGCCGTTTGAAACCGAGGTGCCGCAGTATCTTGAGGGCATTCAAGCCTTCACCGACGCCGGTATGGACGTGGTCGGCATCCGCGACAATCCGCGCTTTGGCATCAACATGCCCGAATGCGTCCAGAAGAACGGCTCGGACGACCCCAAGTGCCGGGTGCCGCTGCAGGAGTCCTTGGCCCGTTCTTCACCCCTGGACGCCTACCGGGGGAGGGTCCAGGGCCTGTACCTGATGGACCTGAGCGACTTCATCTGCGCCGACGGAATCTGCCCGGCCGTGGTCGGGAATGTGTACGTGTACAAGGACGACAACCATCTGACCAAGACCTACGTCCAAAGTATGCTCCCCATGTTCGAAGAGCGGCTCCTGGCAGCCACCGGCTGGACGTGACGCGGCGGCGTCCGGTGCAGTTGCTCACATTCCTGCCCCGGAATATGGGGATTGGCGGCAAGGTTCTACTATTTATTCAACACTTCTGCACAGGCCATGCCCGTAATGACGGGCTGGTCATCTGTTGCAACCCCTACCCGTGAAACCCGTACCCAAGGTAAGAGGCGCACTCATGACCCAGCCCGAACACAACCCCTTCGGCTTTATCGGCCTGACCTACGACGATGTCCTGCTGCTGCCCGGACACACCAACGTCATCCCGTCCGAGGCGGATACGTCTTCCCGGATCTCCAAGCGCATCACCGTCAACACGCCGTTGCTCTCCGCGGCGATGGACACCGTGACGGAGTCCCGGATGGCGATCGCCATGGCACGCCAGGGCGGCCTCGGCGTGGTGCACCGCAACCTTTCCATCGCCGACCAGGCCGACCAGGTGGACCGCGTCAAGCGCAGCGAATCCGGCATGATCACCAACCCGCTGACCATCGGCCCGGAAGCGACGCTGGCCGAGCTGGATGAAATCTGCTCGCATTACCGCGTTTCCGGCCTGCCCGTCGTCGATGAGGGCATGCGGCTGCTGGGCATTGTCACCAACCGCGACACCCGCTTTGTGCCGGAAGCGGATTTCCCGATCCGCCTGGTCAGCGACGTAATGACCAAAATGCCCCTTGTTACTGGGCACGTCGGCATCAGCCGCGAAGAAGCCTCACACAAGCTCGCGACCAACAAGATCGAAAAGCTCCCCCTGGTCGACGAGCAGGGCCGGCTCAAGGGGCTCATCACCACCAAGGACTTCACCAAGGCCGAGCAGTACCCGCTGGCCACCAAAGACGACGAAGGCCGGCTGCGCGTCGGTGCGGCCATCGGGTTCTTCGGTGACGGCTGGGAACGTGCGATGGCCCTGATCGACGCGGGCGTTGACGCCCTCTTCGTGGACACCGCCAACGGCCACTCCCAGGGTGTCCTGGACATGATTGCCCGGCTGAAGTCTGACCCGGCGGCGGCGCACGTGGACATCATCGGCGGCCAGGCCGCCACACGCGAAGGCGCCCAGGCGCTCATTGACGCCGGTGCTGACGGCATCAAGGTCGGTGTGGGTCCGGGTTCCATCTGCACCACCCGCGTTGTTGCCGGCGTCGGCGTCCCGCAGATCACCGCCATCTATGAGTCGGCAAAGGCAGCCATCCCGGCCGGCGTTCCGCTGATCGCCGACGGCGGGCTGCAGTATTCCGGGGACATCGGCAAGGCGCTGGTCGCCGGCGCGGACACCGTGATGCTCGGTTCCCTGCTGGCCGGCTGTGACGAGTCTCCCGGGGATCTGATTTTCGTCAACGGCAAGCAGTTCAAGCTCTACCGCGGGATGGGATCGCTCGGGGCCATGCAGACCCGCGGCAAGAACACTTCGTACTCCAAGGACCGCTACTTCCAGGCCGACGTCTCCGGTGATGACAAGCTCATTCCGGAAGGCATCGAGGGCCGGGTCGCCTACCGCGGGCCGCTGGCCTCCGTGGCGTACCAGCTGGTCGGCGGACTCCGCCAGACGATGTTCTACACCGGCGCCCCGACGGTGCCCGAGCTCAAGGCCCGCGGAAAATTCGTCCGCATCACGCCGGCCGGGCTCAAGGAATCCCACCCGCACGACATCCAGATGACGGTGGAGGCGCCGAACTACGGTTCGCGCTAAAACACCCAACTGACTCGCAGCAGGGGCCGTTTTGAAGGCTCATAACGGCCCCTGCTGCCAGTCAGTTGGGCAGGGGGATATGTTCTAGGCTGGAGGCATGTCCGCACTCCTGCCCGCGCGCGAGCCGAAACGCAAACTGGCGCTCAGGCCCTACGCCCGGGCTGTAGCGCAGGTGCTGCGCGTGAGTTTCCGGGCCTCGCCCGCCGCCGTCGTGATGAAGATCGTGGGCTCGGTGATTTCGGCGCTCCTGCCGCTTGTAACCACCTACTTCGCTGCCCTGACCACGACGGCGCTGGCGGCGGCCTACGCGGGGAACGCCGCGGCCGGCCAGCAGGCGATTGTCTACGTCATCATCACTGCCGGGCTGGGATTGTTCTGGGGCGCTTTCAGCAGCGTGGACCGGTACATCCAGCAGCTGATGAGCTTCAAGGTCGGCGCGATCGTCGGGGACCTGATGTACGAGCGGTTCCTGGCCCTGGAGTTCTGGCGCTATGACGACAAAGAGACGGTGGACCTCTACGACCGGGCCAAGCGCTTCTCCGATTCCTACGCCCGGGTCCTGGACCGGATCGCAGCCATTTTCACCCAGCTTGTCTCGGTGCTCCTGGCGATCGGCGCGTTGCTGCTGGTCAGCTGGTGGATTGCCGTGATCGTGCTGGTGGCGATTGTGCCCAGCGTGTACCTGCAGTTCAAGCTCTCCCGCGAGCAGATCGCGCACTGGAACACCCAAGTGGATTCGCGACGGCAACGCCGGATGATTGAAACCAATCTCCTGCGTCCCCAGCACATCGCCGAGATGCGGCTCTACGGGATCGTGGGCTACCTGATGGGGCTGCGCTCCCGGCTGCGGGACGCTGATGAAAAGCGCCGGCTCGACTTCCAGAAGCGCTACATCCCCAAACAGCTCGCTGCCGACGCCCTGCAATACGGTGCGGAGGTGGTCTCCCTGGTCTGGGTGGTGGGCCAGATCATCGCCCGGGCCCAGCCGGTGGGGCAGTTCCTCTACGTCCAGCAGATTGTCAGCCGCGCCCTGTCCACCGCCAACAGCCTCGTCTCTTCCCTGAGTTCCATCGACGAGGACCTCGCGAACCTCAAGGACTACGAGCTCTTTATGGCGCTGCCGGTCCCGTCGGAGCAGGCCCCGCCCCTGCTGCAGGCGCCCCGGACCGTGGAACTGCGGGATATCCGGTTCACCTACACCGGCAGCGAGCTGGAAGTCATCAGGGGTATCTCGCTGACTATCCGCGAAGGCCAGCACATCGCGATCGTGGGGGAGAACGGTGCCGGAAAGTCCACCCTCATCCGGATTCTCGCCGGGCTGTACCGCCCGGACTCCGGACAGGTACTGCTCGACGGCGTCGACCTCGCCGCCGTCGACGTAAAGACCTGGCACCGCCACCTTGCGGTGCTCAGCCAGGAGTTCCTGAAGTACGAGTTCGCCACCGCGGCGGAGAACATCTACTTCGGTGACGTGGATACACCGCGCGACGACGAACGGATCCGCCGGGCGGCGGCCGATGCCGAAGCCCTCGAATTCATCAACAAGCTGCCCAACGGGCTGGACAACCACGTGAGCAACTGGATGGAGGACCCGCGCGGCCGGAAAGGCAGCGGGCTCTCCGGCGGCCAATGGCAGCGCCTCGCGATGGCCCGGAACTTCTACCGCGGTGCCTCTTTTATGGTGATGGACGAGCCGACGTCGGCGATCGACGCACTCGCCGAGCACCGGATCTTCACCCGGCTCTTCGCGGACCGCAGCAGCACCATCATCGCCATCAGCCACCGGCTCGCCACCATCGAAAAGGCGGACACCGTCTACATGCTTGAGGACGGCCTGATCGTCGAGCAGGGCACACACAAGGAACTGGTGGCCATGCGGGGCCGCTATTTCCGGATGTTCGAATCGCAGCTGGCCGTGGACGAGGCCGAAGGCGCCTGAGCGGACACCCGGGCTAGCGGGAACTGCTGTGGCCCGGCCCTTTTTTGCGCAGGACGACGGTGACGACGATTGCGGCCACCGTACCGCGGAAAAAGGCCGGAACCGCCCCGGCTAAACCATTGAACCGGCCGTGGACCCTCTCTGGTGCCGGACGAAAGCGAGCCTCAACCCCGATACGAGTGCCAGCGATCCGGCAATGAGCAGCAGTGTGGCCACGTCGTAGAGGACGAGTTGAACGACCAGGACCACCAAGGCGCCCAGACACGCCAGGAAGCCGATGGCGCTGACCAGCTTGGGCCAGAAGCCCGGGACTGCACTTTCAACGGTGTAACTCTGATCCAGGAGGTACATGATGAGCGTGCAGGTTGAAGCGGCCGCCGAGGTGGTCGCGGTGGAAGGTGGTGAGCGGGTGTCGGTGGCTGAGAAATCGCCGGTCGTTAACAGGGCGTTGATCGCGCGGTTGGTCGGTGACGCGCAGGCGCAGGGATTGTCCATTGACGGCGAGGGCGGGCTGCTGGCGCAGTTGACCAAGCTCGTGGTCGAGTCCGCGCTGGAGGGTGAGATTACCGCTCATCTGGGCTATGAAAAGCACGAACGCGCCGAGGAGCCCGCCGGGAACAGCAGGAATGGGACCCGGTCCAAGACGGTGCTGACGAAGGCCGGCCCGGTATCGATAGAGGTTCCCCGGGACCGTGCGGGGACGTTTGAACCGGCCGTGGTGGCCAAGCGGCAGCGCCGGCTCGGCTCGATCGAGGACGTCGTGCTGTCCCTGTCGGCCCGTGGGATGACGCATGGGGACATTGCTGCGCACCTGGCCGATGTGTATGGCTCGGAGGTATCCAAGACGACGATCTCCACGATCACCGACAAAGTCCTGGAGGGGATGGCTGAGTGGCAGAACCGGCCTTTGGACCCGGTCTCCCCGGTGGTGTTCATCGACTGCATCCACGTGGAAGTCCGGGACGGGCAGGTCGCTAACCGACCGGTCTAGGTGGCGTTGGCCGTCACGACCGAGGGGAACCGGGACATCCTGGGTCGGTGGGTCGGGGACGGCGGTGAGGGTGCGAAGTACTGGCTCCAGGTCCTGACCGAGATCAAGAACCGCGGCGTCGAGGACGTCCTCATGCTCGTCTGTGACGAACTCAAGCACCTGCCGGACTCCGTCGGGGCCGTCTGGCCGGAGACTGTCGTGCAGACCTGCATCGTGCATCTGATGCGCAACAGCTTCCGCTACGCGGCCCGGCAGGACTGGGACAAGATCTCCCGGGCGCTCAAACCGGTCTACCAGGCCGCCACGGTTTCCGAAGCCGAGGAACGGTTCCTGGAGTTCGGCGAGGAATGGGGCAGGAAGTACCCCGCGATAGTGCGGTTGTGGGAGAACGCCTGGGCCGAGTTCGTGCCGTTCCTGCAGTTCGACCGCGAGATCCGCCGAATCGTGTGCACCACGAACGCGATCGAGTCCGTCAATGCCCGGATCCGCAAAGCCGTCAGAGCCCGCAGACACTTCCCCACCGAGCAAGCCGCGCTCAAGTGCGTCTACCTCGCAGTCATGGCCTTGGACCCGAGGGCAAGGGCCGGGCCAGATGGACCCAACGATGGAAAGGCGCCCTCAACGCCTTCGAAATCGCCTTCAACGGCCGGCTCTCCGCAGCCCCCGGTGCTCGCGTGCAACGATGGTGTTCTAGGCCAGACTCAAAGACGAGCCAGACAGGGGGCACATGCGACAGATCGTGTCGACTGTGGTCCTTCCGGTACCGGATTAGCTCTGTAAACCTTGACCTGACGTGGAAGCTGGATGGCATCACAATGGAGGGCTCGATTATGTGTCCCGATGGTAATGGGCCATTCCCTTCAGTAATCTTCATTGCTGGCAGCGGCCCAACAGATCGCGATTGGTGCTCACCGATATTGCCCGCTAGCAATGGCAGCGCTCGGCTGTTGGCAGAGTCCTTCGCTGATGCGGGTATCGCTTCTCTTCGTTACGACAAGCGGGCGTCCGGCCCGCACACGATGGAGAATGCCGGAAAGCTCAGCGAGAAGATGGGCATGAAGTCGCATTTGAACGAGCTGATCGCAGCCGTCACTGAGCTCTCTCGGCAGGACTTCGTGGACTCGGCAAGAATTGTGGGGCTCGGCCACAGTGAGGGAACCCTGCACGTGCTGCACTACGTTACAACGGCCCACGACGTCCCCTTCGCGGGAATCATCCTCGCCGCGCCACCTGGTCGGCCGATACAAACAGTGCTGATATCGCAACTGGCGCTCCAGGCACAGATTATCGATGACACCGAATTCATGTCGGAGGTGCACGACGCCGCTGCGCGTTACTCCTCCGGGCAGCAGATGGATCTTGATCCGAGCCTGCCGGACAACGTGAAGATGGCCCTTGCTGGCTTCGAGGCTCCGGCGAATCTTCCTTTCGCCCGCGAGTTGTGGATCGAATCGGCGAGTGATTCGCTAGCGAAGGTACAGATCCCCACGTTGGTCCTCATTGGCACGAAAGACCTCCAGGTAGACGTTCACGCCAATGGCACCCCACTTCAAGAGGCCGCTGCGGGGATGGCCAATGTAACGTTCTGCTTCCCGGCCGACGCCAATCACGTATTCAAAGAGGATCGACGCTCTCAGACTGATACCGCCGCGTCGCCAGGCAGTGGATACAACGAGCCGGACACGCATCTTGACCCCGAGAGTTTGGAAACGATCCCCAACTGGCTCGCTGTCAATGGCATGTCAGCTTGACGTATCGTAGCTCAGCCTGAAGGGAATGTGCATCACGAAAGCGCGCTTCACGCTGCTGACGAGACACAAATTCCTAGCTCAGGCGCCACGTGCGCTGTTTTGGTCAGCGATTGCAGCGCAATCGTCCATAGCTTCGAAATACGTTACGAATGCAGCGTTAGTGAGCGTCGCCGAGGTGATCTCTAACGCGGCCTCCGTCGAAGGCGCGGGGTCCGTGTTGTTTCAGTTCAGAACGACAAGTCACAGCCAACCGCGGTCCCGGGCTACCCTCGCTGCGTCGTGCCGGGTCGTTGTCGCGGTTTTCTGAGTGGCGTCCGAGAGGTAATTTCGAACAGTGCCAGATGCAAGGTGCAGTCGCCGAGCGATGTCCTTGACCGAGTACCCCTCGCGTGTCTCCCGTAAAACATCAGCTTCGCGCGCTGTCAGGGGTGAGTCATCGACAACCGAGGCCTCAAAAACATCGTGTGCTATCCAGCGATCGCCGTTATTGACTTTGCGGATCACTTCGGCGATCTCTTCCGGGTCAGAACTCTTACTCATAAAACCCAGCACCCCGAGCTTGAGTGCTCGCCGGAGGACGCCCTGCCGAGCATGCCGGGTGAGCATCAGTACGCGCTGTCCGGCATTCTTGGACATAATCGATTCGACTGCATCCAAGCCGTCCATCTCAGGCATCTCCAGGTCGATGACGAGTACATCTGGAAGGTGCTCAAGCGTCGCCGTCACGGCCTCGCGACCGTTCTCCGCCTGCGCCACGACACTGATCGTCCCGTCAAGAGTAAGGACCGCCGAAAGTGCCGTCCGCAACAAATGCTCGTCATCGGCCAGAATGATCCTAATCGGACCCGCCTTTTTCATCGTATGTCCTCGATCCCCGTAGTTTTGCGTTCGGGATCAATCCGAGCGGAAACGATAAACTTATCTGCCGATTGTTCGATCCACAGCGCGCCACCCGCGCCCTCCACTCGATCCCGTAGCCGAGCAAGACCCCTCAGGGTAGAGCCACCCGCATCGGCTGCGCCGTCGTTGATGACTTCGACAGATTTCGGCGAGGCACTGATCGTGACGAGGGTTGGACGCGCATGGCGGAGCAGGTTAGTAGTAGCTTCCCGCAGAACCTGTGCTAAGAGAGGATCCGCGGCATCCCCGCCCGCGTTGTCGAATCTCACCTCGACCACCACGCCAGCTGCCTCGACGAGACTCTTCGTGTTCTCGAGCTCAGCCAACAAATTTAGCTTGTAGCGCGCATATGTCAGCGCTCTCGTCTCCGCAATGGTCTCGTCGACGAGGCGACGGATCTCGCTGAATTCCACATCGGCTCGGTCGGGATCTGTGTGCACCACGCGTCGGCCCAAGGCGGCTTTCAACTTGATGACATGAAGCGAATGGCCCTGAATGTCGTGAAGGTCCCCGGCGAAGCGCATTCGCTCGCGGGCGGCCGCAAGCTCAGCCTCGGTCTCCTGAGCGCGTTCGAGTCGCCGCACCACCTTCCAGGCCTGTTCACTGAGCAAAATCACCGCGACGATAAAGAGCGTGCCGACAGCTGGAAGCACAAGATACTGGGCCGCGAGCACCCAACTGGCTGGGTGGAAAACAAATGAGCTCGCCCCCACCGCGGTGACCGACAACGCGAACGCGAAGATCCACAACCGCCATCTTCGTGTCCGCGCAAGCAGGAGCGCACCGATAAGCGCCACTGGTACAAAACCGATCGGGCTCGATGCGGTCAGTGAACCAATAATCCACGACGCTGTGGTGAACATGAGCGCAAGGATTGCCTGGCGCGGGTACCCATCCAAACTCCACTTGCGCAGCAGAGCAAGAGTGACGAGGAATCCTACGGCGACGAGCAGAGCTTCCGACCAAGATGTTGCAGTGAACACGATCCCGACAATGCTAAGAGGCGCAATCGCCACTACAGCGCTAACCATCGCCACCCTGCGCATCCGTGTGATGCTTGGAGCCTCATCCTTCGCGTGATCGTCGATGGTTAGCTCCGATTCTCGGCTTCCTGCTGCTTGATCGCACGACCGACCGGGCGTTTTGCGATCATCGCCACGATGCCGAGCCCAAGAGCGACATACTGCAACGCAGAGTTCTGAATGAATCCTTCCACGATATTCGCTGGAAGTGTCATGAAGAGGCCAAAATCAAAATAGAAGTAGCCAATGTAAGCAAGGAAGACGGTCGCGCCGAAGACAATGACCGCACTCAGCGCAAGATCGAAGATTTTCATGGACTCCACGATCCCGTGCACGCGGCGTCGACGGTAGTGACGCCGCGTCACATCAATGTGATGACGCCTCGCCACTGCAAGCGCATCGAAACCTAAGATGTGATGGGTTACATGACACCTATAGCCACCATCCAGGTCCATGCACCGTCACCGCTCTGGCGGCGCCCCTTTACAATCATCCGCGAAAACAAGCGCGCCTACCTCGTACTCAACCTTGCCAGTTACGGACTGGCAATCATCGGTTTCTTGATCGGACTAGCCTTTCCTGCACTCAGTGCGGTGCAGGTGACGTCGTTGGAACAAGACGGCACTGCCGAAATCGTGCGTGGGCTACTCAACACCCCGCCGCTTTTTGCACTGATAATTCTTGGCGTAAACGTCTTCCGGCTCAGCCTGCTGACCATCGTGCTTCCGTCGCTCATCGTGCCGTTTGCTGGACTCGCACTCTTCGCGTACTGGGCAGTCCAGGTAGGTATCACACTCGCGCCGTCGACCCCGGAGGGATGGGTCTCGCTCATTCCTCATTCTCTGACCTTCGTCATCGAACTCCAGGCCTATGTGCTCTTTGCCCTCGGCGCTTACCTCATCGGAAGAAGCTGGATGTTTCCGCGCAGAAACGCGGCGCAGAGCCGTCGCAAGGGCTATCTACAGGGCTTGAAGCAGATCGGTCTTCTGGCGCTCCCCGCACTAGTGCTGCTCATCATCGGTGCCGTGTGGGAGGCGTACTCGATCCGGTACTTCGTCTACCCGCTCCAACAACTACTGCTGTAGCTCCCCTTGATGCCCCGCCGGAGCGTGCCTTCTGGCCGACAGACGTTGAGATGCCCGAAGCTATCGGAGCCTTTCCTGAGACGATCGTCCTGCAAAGTGAGCTAGACCCGCTCGCACCGTGGATCGCCCCGTTCTGGACTTCCTTCTGGGAGATGCTGACCGGCCCGGTTCCCTGGTCGTCCCTGCGAAGTCTTTGCCGCTGGAAGAGCAAACGTTCGAGCAGTGGGCTCCGCTCGGACTTAGGGGGGCCGGCACGACCCTAACTTCACCGATCCGCTGTCTATTGCTCCTACCGGCATGCGTTCGATCAATGGCGATTGACACCGCGATGCTCCACGCGTGCGACTGGCAACGAAATCAACCCACTGAAAGATGGCGAAAATGACGGACCTAGAAGCGTTGACCAGGCTCGAGAATGCGATCAACTCCCATGACGCCGAGAGCATCGCCGCATGTTTCTCCGCCGGCTATGTTTCAGAGACCCCTCATCATCCATCGACGAATTTTGAGGGGCGCGTGATTGTGCTGAGCAACTGGACGGCGATGCTCACCCGATTCCCGGACCTTAAGGCACGAGTTCTGCGTCATGCGGTGAACGGCGACGAAGTGTGGTCGGAATGGGAAATGACAGGCACTGCGGCCGATGGTATTTCCGCGGGGATCGTCGGCCCCGTCATCTGGCGAACCGATGCTTCTGGCCTTGTGTACTGGGCGCGTTTCTATCTCGACCCTGTAACCGAAGATCCAATCAGGCCTTCTGACAACGATTCCGAGCTCCTCACTTGATCGAACCACACTCTCTCACCAAACGTTTTGGCGATAAGACTGCCGTAGACGGTATGAACTTCACTACGCGTCCGGGCCTGGTGACCGGCTTCCTTGGGCCCAACGGCGCTACGAATCGGACAGATATCCTTCCAGAACGTTGGCTCGCAGTCTGAGTTCGAACGCCCCCATGTCTCAACGGATTCGGGGCGCTCGAACTCCAACGAGAGCGTCAGCGCGGATACAGTGCAAATGGGGTTACTGTTGTCGGGTAACCTACGATGTGTAGGTTTTTTCCTAGTATGCATAGATTCCGTGTTGTCGGGTCACTGATGGAAGGTTGTTGCCGTGCGCAGGGGGGTAACCAAAGCGGGTTTAGCTTTAGCTGGTGCCGAGCTCGCTGATCAGATTGGTCTTCAGGGCGTGACTGTTGCTGCACTTGCTCGTCACTTTGACGTGAAGCCAGCAAGTTTGTATTCTCACGTCCTGAGTACCGCGGACCTAAAGACCGGTGTCGCACTTCTGGCTTTGGAAGAACTCGCAGATCGCGCGTCTGATGCCATTGCTGGTCGCGCTGGCAAGGACGCTCTCATGGCCCTTGCCGATTCCTTCCGCGATTACGCCCGGGACCATCCCGGGCGTTTCGCTGCCACTGAGTTGAGACTCGACCAAGAGAGCGCAAAGAAAAGCGCTGGATGGCGTCATGCCCGGTTCCTGGGGGCAATTATGCGCGAATATCGGCTCACCGAAATCAACCAGGTCCACGCCGTGCGATTGTTCGGGAGCACGATCCGAGGCTTTATCGCTTTGGAAATGTCGGGGAGTTTCGATCACAGCGCTCCAGACGCTGAGGAGAGCTGGTACCGCATCCTCGAAACTCTCGACGCCACTTTTAGTCATTGGCCTGGCCAATGAATTCCACTCCACTGCCCACGGAAGGACACCGGTTGTCGTCTCAATCCTGGATCATCACCCCTATCACTGCGGATATTGTCCGCGGCGCGCTAGAACTTGAGCACACCGAACGGGGCACCTTGTTCCACCGGCTGCCCTCATGGGCGCGTGCACAAAGTACTGATCCTCAGCTAAGAATGGTCGAATCCCAGCCCTCTGGAGTACGCCTGGTCTTTCGATCCTGTGCCACAGCAATCGAACTCGATGTCCACCGGACACGGACGACCTATGCCGGCTTCCCGCAGCGTCCAGACGGGATCATCGAGCTCATGATTGATGGCAACCTCACCGCGCATATCACCACATCGGGGGGCACTACTTCCACCATCGACATGGCCACTGGGGCAACTGCGCAGATAACGGATCCGATGCTCACCGTCCGGTTCGCCGAGCTCCCCGGGCACGCGAAAGTTATAGAAATTTGGCTTCCCCACAACGAGAATCTTGAGATCCTTCAGTTACGCACTGATGCCCCTCTCGAACCAGGGAGCGTACGGCATCGGCCGGTATGGCTTCATCACGGTAGTTCCATAAGCCAAGGCTCGAACGCCACGCGCCCGAGTGAAATTTGGCCAGTAAGAGCGGCACGCCTCAGTGATGTCGAGCTGATCAACCTCGGTTTTGGCGGTAGCGCCCTTCTGGACCCCTTCATGGCCAGAACGATGCGTGAGACAGACGCAGACCTCATCAGCGTCAAGATAGGGATCAACCTTGTCAATAACGACCTGATGCGGCTGCGAGCATTCGGGCCCGCAGTTCACGGTTTCCTCGACACCATTCGCGAGGGTCACCCCGACACTCCCCTTCTGGTCATTTCACCGATCTATTGCGCCATCCATGAAGACACCCCAGGCCCGGGAGCCTTCGACATGGATGCTCTGGCAGAGGGAACCATCACATTTCGGGCCGCCGGCGCCCCAGCAGAACGAGCCGCAGGCAAGCTAACCCTCACCACCATCCGCGAGTCACTAAGTACTATCGTCGAGCAACGACAAAAACAGGACCCCCACCTTTTTTACCTCGACGGACTCGAACTCTTCGGGAGCACTGACGCCCAGGAATTCCCCCTACCCGATGCCCTGCACCCGAGCCCCGCAGCACATCGATTGATCAGCGAACGCTTCACACAAATGGCGTTTGAGAACAACCAGCCCTTTGGCACCCCGACGCGCCAAAAACCACGACATTAACAACCATCCAACCCCACACCCCCACAGCATTCCATGGCACCAACGACAACTGGTCAAAAGAACCCCAGACACGTGCCGTCACCGGCCACCGACTCGACGATGAAGTCCACTGTCATCCCGTGAAACGGGCTTACTTGGGGGCGGATGGTTGATGGACTCTCGAATCTGCAGGCGGCTGCCACCGATGAGGATCCCTTCCTGTTCGCCCCCGTCTGTCGAGAGTCCACACAACGCTAGTGCTGCTGACAGCGGATCTGAGGCGCGTTTCCGAAGACCCGAGGTACAGTGACGCACCGGTGGATTCTCACCATCCAAGCCCTGCCAGGACGCTGGTTGCCGCTATTGCCACAGCGCTCGTCCAGAGGAAAATTGCGATGACCTGCCAGAAAATAACGCGCTTCTTTGGGATGCCCATACCGACGAAAAATGCTGCGGTAAGCATCGTTGGCAGTGCCAACGGGGCAAGTAGGCTTGCGCCGGGGACCCCGAACTTCACCAGCCAGCGACGTAGCTTCACCTGGCCCTTCGCTCCCCGAGCTGGCTTACTATCGCCATCACCGGCGGGATAGTCGATCACGTCAACGGAAGAGGTGTTGGGCGCCGTGGACGATGATTTGTTTTCATCGGGGGCTCCATGGGGAGTCGGAGTAAAAGTCCCCGTTTCTTGGGCTGATACCGTGCGCGATGCACGATGCACAACAACGCGTTCGCGGACATTAGAACCCAATAGAACGATAGCGATGACGCACAAAATGTTGCCTGTTGCACCAGCTATAGCGGCAATGATCGGGTTAATACCCGCAATGATGCCGAAAGCTGCTGCTCCTTCTCCCTCAATATAAGGGACCGCGCCAGCCAGGGCCACGATTAACGGTTGAAGGATACTCGGTACTTGATCGATGAAGATTTGCAGCCACTCATATGGATTATTCATGTCTTTTCCCTGTTCGGTCTCGGCGCCCGTAGACGACGCCTTTGCCCAACAGTCAAGACTGTGTTCTTACGACAGAGTCAAGCACTACCTCTCCGCTAACCGATTCCTGACTTCTTGCTTTGACCCTGTTCTCGGAACATAGTCTTGAATGGGTTCCTGATCACAGTCGGCCCGCGGCGGTGAAGCAACGGGAAAGGAAACGGACATGCCTTGGAGTACACGCGAGGTAGCCGAACTCGCCGGAACGACTGTGAACACTATCCGTCACTATCACCGGTCAGGGCTTCTCGAGGAACCAGCGCGGATGACCAATGGCTACAAGCAATACGGGGCCCGACATCTTGTTCGTTTGCTGCAGATCCGCCGGCTCCGCGACCTTGGCGTACCACTCGCGCAAATCGAGTCCATAGGTTTTGGCGGGGAACCAACCCACCCAGGGCTGCTGGGAATCGAAGCGGAACTATCCGCGAGCATCACGCGCTTGCAACGTGCACGTGCCGAAATTCGAGCGATCCTGCAGGGCTCCACAACCACAGACCTGCCCGCAGGTTTCGAAGAGATCTCCGGACTCTTGTCGGCTCCGGAACGTTCACTCATGCTCATCTACTCTCAGCTCTACGACGAGGCGGCAATGGCTGACCTCAAACAGATGGTGGAGTCCGAGCCTCGAGAAGACGACGCGAACGAGGAGTTCAATACGTTGCAGTCCGACGCAGATGAGGCCACCAAACAACGACTTGCGGCGACGTTCGCACCTCTTATCGCACAACACCTCGCGGACTACCCCTGGCTGGTGGACCAAAAAGCGCACCTCTCCAAAAGCCCACAAGTCACCCAGGAAACCTTTGTCGAAACCATGACCGAGCTTTACAACGAGGCGCAACTAGAGGTGCTTGCCCACGCGAGCGTCATCGCCACACAGAACCAGGACAAAACAGCCGCAACAGCGAAAGAGCCGATGTACCAAGCAACCGCAGTGACGACGATTCCCGTGACGCATGACCTCGGACTCAGCTCGGGCCCCGGCACTGTGGCCGACGAGTTAGCACCTTTTGTGGACCGCCATTTGCTCGAACGCTCCGACATTTAGGGACTGCCCCGGGTTTGCTTGACTCCTGACTTGTGAGGATTTACTCCTTGCAGCAAGGATGTTCACATGCCCAAGCCTTTCCCCGCTGAGTTCCGTCGTGACGTGGTCGCCGTGGCACGGAAGCACGAAGCCCCGATCTCGCTGTACATCCGACTCTTAGCGCGGGTAGTAGAGACGCTTGCCTCCCGACGCCACCAATAGCAAGCGTCCACGCTCAGCCCGAGTTCGGCCGCAACGGCACGGATCGTGCCGCCTCGATCCAGGCGCCGAAAGAACTCCTCCCGCTCCTTGGCTTTGTACTGCACATTCTCTCTCTCTACCCCTCGGTCGCCCGGCCATCGCACACCCTCACGCTCAGATTTTTGCGACGATGACTGGAATCCAAGCGGTCCGGTGTTCGGTGATGTCCGGCAGCATGGCAAATGCTGCACCATAGACTGCCAGGAATACGAGGGCCGTAACGGGCAGTCCGCCACGGACCTTTGCGAAGATTGCCGGCAGTTCACGGGCGACGGCGATTTCATGCATCTGCCGTGCGGTAGAAAATAGGGTTGCATTGATTGCGGAGCTCGCCGCCAGCAATGCCCCGAGACTGGCGATCCA
Source organism: Arthrobacter sp. UYCu512 (assembly GCF_040547075.1). Taxonomy (NCBI): domain Bacteria; kingdom Bacillati; phylum Actinomycetota; class Actinomycetes; order Micrococcales; family Micrococcaceae; genus Arthrobacter; species Arthrobacter sp. UYCu512. Next base: position 99,381 of record NZ_JBEPPA010000004.1, on the reverse strand, counting down.
GTATCCGGCCGTGCCAAGGGCGGCTTGGCCGGCCGCGGCAAATGCCACCTTCTTCTGCGAAATGATGATTGCGTCGCTGACCAGCATCTGGGCGCCAACCGTCACCGTCACGTACACCAGCGTGACGATGGCGGTCGAGAGTCAGAGCGCCCGCGGCAGTGTCCACCGTGGGCGGTCCAAATCCTCGTAGTCGTAGGAGAGTAGCTCGAAGCCCTCATGGGCGACAAAGATCGAAGCCGCGGCCACGATCACGCCACCTAGCCCCTAGTTGTCCAGCGGCGCCAGCCGCTCCGGTGCGAAGTGCAGGAACCCCACCGTCGAGATCAACGCCAGCACCGCGACTTTGATCAACACGACAATGTCTTCGGACAGCGCCGAGGCGCCCACACCACGGAGGTTGATTCCCAGGAATACCAGCAAGATCAGTGCCGCGAAGCCGTCGGCGAAAATCCCCGGCAGGCCCAGGACGTTTGCCGCATAGTGGCCAAAGGTGAATCCGTAGACTGCCAGGGCGACCAAGTACCCGAACATCAGCAGCCAGGAGATGTATGAGCCAACGCGCGGATAGCCGGCATCCTGCAGGTATACGAACAGGCCGCCGGACCGTCCGGCCCGGGCCGAAAGGGCCGCGAACGAATGCGCCGTGACAATGGCGATGCCACCGCCGATAAGAAAACTACCCACGGCCAGGTGGCCGGCAAGCGCCACGGTGACGCCGAGAACGCTGAAGATACCTCCGCCGATCATGCCTCCGACTGCCATCGCCACGGCATCGCGCAGTCTTAACTTTCCAAGGCCCTTGTTACGCCGCGCGGCGGTTCCGGGACGAAACGCAGCCTTGGGCGGCGAGGATCTGCTGGACATCTGAGCCCACATTCCTTTATGCAGCCACGGTTGGTGCGATCTTGCTAGCCGGCCTCTGGACATTGTGCCCCGCGTAATTCGAATCCGGCAGGGGGTTAGTGCCCTTGTGAGCCCATCCCGGTCCGGCAGGCGCGGCCAAATGCCCGTCACGGGCAGGGTCAAGTAAAGTGGGGACGTGACTTACGAGATTGAGATTGGCCGTGGCAAGCGTGGGCGTCGTGCCTACTCCCTGGATGACATTGCGATCGTCCCCAACCGACGCACCCGCGATCCCAAGGACGTATCCGTCTCCTGGCAGATCGACGCTTACAAGTTCGACATGCCCGTTATTGCCGCGCCGATGGATTCCGCGATGTCCCCGGAAACCGTCATCGCGCTGGGCCGCCTCGGCGGGCTCGGCGTCCTCGACCTCGAAGGCCTGTGGACCCGGTACGAGGACCCGCAAGCCGTCCTGGACCAGATCGGTGCCCTCCAGGACGAGACGAACAGCCCCGCCGTGACCCGGCGTATGCAGGAGCTTTACCAGGCCCCGATCCAGCCCGAGCTGATCACCTCGCGGCTAGCGGAGATCCGCGCCGCGGGCGTTACGGTTGCCGGCTCCCTCACCCCGCAGCGGACCCAGGAGCACTACAAAACCGTCGTGGCGGCCGGCGTCGACATCTTTGTGATCCGCGGCACCACGGTCTCGGCCGAGCACGTTTCGAAGGACCACGAGCCGCTGAACCTCAAGCAGTTCATCTACGAACTCGACGTTCCCGTAATCGTCGGGGGCGCGGCTGGCTACACCCCGGCCCTGCACCTGATGCGCACCGGCGCCGCGGGGGTGCTGGTCGGTTTCGGCGGCGGAGCCACGAGCACCACCCGCCGGGCCCTCGGCATCCACTCGCCGATGGCCTCCGCCATCTCCGACGTCGCCGCCGCCCGCCGGGACTACATGGATGAGTCCGGCGGACGCTACGTCCACGTGATCGCCGACGGCGGGATGGGTTCCTCCGGCGACATCGTAAAAGCTATCGCCATGGGCGCGGACGCCGTGATGCTCGGCAGCGCCCTCGCCCGCGCCGAGGAAGCCCCGGGCAAGGGCTGGCACTGGGGCCAGGAAGCGCACCACCTTGAACTTCCCCGGGGTGACAGGGTCAACGTTGGCACCGTCGGACCCCTCGAAGAGGTCCTTTTCGGCCCCGGCCACCACACCAACGGAACATCCAACCTGATCGGTGCACTGCGCCGTTCGATGGCGACCACCGGCTATTCGGACCTGAAGGAATTCCAGCGCGTCGACGTCGTGGTGTCGCCTTACGCCGGCAACTGATAGCCCCCTGCCCATCCGGTGAAGTTGGAAGTAGTGTGGTGCACTACGAGATTTGATCCGGATGGAGGCGTGACATGAACAGTTTTCCCGGCGGTTCTTCAAAGACCGGCGGTGCCCTGGGGCCCGCGGAACGCGAAGCGTCGCTCGCTGTACTCAAGGGCACCACGGATCCCGGCAAGGAACTGGACATCCTGATCGTCGGCGGCGGCATCGTCGGCACCGGTGCCGCCCTGGACGCCGTCACACGGGGCCTCAGCGTTGGCATCGTCGAGGCAAACGACTGGGCAGCGGGTACCTCTTCGCGGTCCTCCAAATTGATCCACGGCGGCCTTCGCTACCTGGAGATGCTCGACTTCGCCCTGGTTAAAGAGGCCCTGCACGAGCGCGGGCTCATCCTCTCGGTGCTCGCCCCGCACCTGGCCCGGCCGGTACCTTTCCTGTACCCGTTGACAAAACCCTTCATCGAACGTCCATATGTGGGGGCCGGCATTGCGCTCTACGATGCCATGTCCATCTCGACCGGCCAGCAGCGGGGCGTCCCGTTCCACAAGCACCTGAGCCGCCGGGGAACGTTGCGGGCGGCGCCGAGCCTCAAGGATGACGCCTTCGTCGGATCCATCAGGTACTACGACGGACAGGTCGACGATGCCAAGTACTGCGCCAACCTGGTCCGAACCGCCGCCTACTACGGGGCCCACGCCGTGAACCAGATGTCCGTCGTCGCGTTTGTCCGGGAAGGCGAACGGGTGGTCGGGGCGAAGGTGGTCAACCATGAGGACGGCTCCACGTTTAATATCAAGGCCAAGCAAGTCATCAACGCCACGGGCGTCTGGACGGACGAGACCCAGGCGATGGTGACCGACCGCGGCCAGCTTAAAGTGCGCGCCTCCAAGGGCATCCATCTCGTGGTGCCGCGGGACCGCTTCCAGTCCACCGTGGGACTGATCCTGCGCACCGAAAAATCGGTCCTGTTTGTCATCCCCTGGGGCCGGCACTGGATCATCGGGACCACGGATACCGACTGGCACCTGGACAAGGCCCACCCTGCTGCCTCCAGCAAAGACATCGACTACATCCTCGAACATGTGAACAAGGTGCTGAAGCGGCCGTTGACCCGTGAAGACGTTGAGGGCGTCTATGCCGGACTCAGGCCGCTCCTGGCCGGCGAAAACGATTCCACGGCCAAGCTTTCGCGCGAGCATGTGGTGGCCCATCCGGTACCGGGGCTCGTTGTGGTGGCCGGCGGTAAATGGACCACCTACCGGGTAATGGCCAAGGACGCCGTCGACGAGGCAACCCGCAGCATGGACGAACGCGTTGCGCCCAGTTGCACGGAATCCATTCCGTTGCTGGGTGCCAGCGGATTCAAGGCGGCCTGGAACAAACGCAACCGGATGGCCGAGGAAACCGGTGTCCACGTGGCGCGGATCGAGCACCTGCTCAACCGCTACGGGTCCATGGTCCCGGAAGTGCTCGCTCTTATCACCGAGAACCCCGACCTTGGCGAGCCGTTGCCGGGCGCCGACGACTACCTCGCCGCCGAAGCCGTCTACGCCGCCACCCACGAAGGGGCCCGGCATGTGCAGGACGTCCTGACCCGCCGCACCCGGATTTCGATCGAAGCCTGGGACCGCGGTGTGTCAGCAGCGCCGGTAGTCGCTAAACTGATGGGAGATGTCCTCGGCTGGAGCGATGCGCAGCGCGAGGGCGAAATCAAGCACTACCTGGCCCGGGTCGACGCCGAACGGCTTAGCCAGGAGCAGCCGGACGACGAATCCGCCGACGCAGCACGCCTGGGCATCGAGGACATCGTCCCGTTGCGTTGACCGGCAGCATCCGCCTGTGGTCCCAACCGGGGCTGCAGGCGGAACCGCGCCACTTCGAAGGGATACCACTTGGCGGAACCATTGGACCGGTACGACGCCGAGCTCACCACCCCGGAAATGGTGATCCTCGAGATGGACGCCGTGGACAAGCTCGACGCAACAACCCAGCTGGCGGAACGGATGCATGCCGCCGGACGCATTTCCGATCTCCCGGGATTCCTCCGTCACGTCAACGCCCGTGAACACCAACTGGCCACCGGACTGCCAGGCGGCGTCGGCCTGCCCCATGCCCGCAGCGAGTTCGTCTCCCGGACCACCATTGCCGTCGGCATCACCAAGTACGGCAAGGCACTCGATTTCGGCGCCGCCGACGGGCCGGCAACAGTGGTCTTGCTGATCGCGACACCGGCCAGTTCCTTCTCGGAGCATCTGGAAGTGCTGGCCACCCTTGCCAGGTCACTGTCGAAGGAATCGTTCCGCGAATCGCTGCGGCGCGCCTACGACCCCGAAGTCATCGCAGAACTCATCAATTCCAGCCTGGTCTTTTTCGACCACTGAAGATCGGGACGGGGACTTTCGCGCCGACTCCCTCGCCACGCACGGACCGTGCTGCCCCGCTCCTGCGCCGGGTCGCCCTGCTGCCCGTTTCGCTGTTCTACACGCCGACGAAGTACGGTTAAGGGGTGCTGAAAACTGCCCTCAAACCCCGCTGGATCGCCGGACTGGTGTTCGCGATCGTCGTATCAGGGGTGTTTGTGCTGCTCAGCCAGTGGCAGTTCGGCCGCTCCACCAGGGCTGAGGTGACGGTCTCCGCCACGACCGAGGAACCCCAAGCCCTCACCACGGTGCTGCGGCCCGGCGATTTCTTCCCCGGTTCGGTCGCGGACCAGATTGTCACCGCCACCGGCAGGTACGATCCGCAGAAGCAGGTGCTCGTCCCGGGACGGCTGTACGACGGCGCCAAGGGCTACTGGATCGTTTCGGCCCTGGCCGTCCAGGATGCCCCCGTCCTGACCGGTTCCGCCGCCACACCCCAGACCTGGATCCCGGTCGCCCGCGGCTGGGTCGCCGACCCGGCGGACGCGTCCGCCCCGCCGTCGGGCAGTGTTGCCCTGACCGGACGGCTGCTGCCATCCGAGGCTCCGGTCCCCGGGACCGACGCCGGTCCCGGCCGGGCCAGCGCCGTCTCCGTAGCGGAACTCATCAACACCTGGGAAGTGAGCAGCTACCCCGGCTTTGTCACCGCGGGTTCGGAGCGTTCCGGCGGCAACGACGTCGGCGCGGCAGCCTCCGGAGGGAAAATGAAGCCGCTGAACATCGGGCCGCAACCGCCTGCCGAGAAGGTCAACTGGTTGAACCTCTTCTACGCCGCGGAGTGGGTGGTGTTCGCTGGCTTCGCGCTGTTCATTTGGTGGCGCCTGGTCAAGGACGACTACCGCCGGGGGCTTGAAGACGCCCTCGATGCGGAGTATGACGCCGCGGCGCTGCACCATCCCGAACCGGACCCCACCGAACCGGACCCCACCGAACCGAAAGTGCAATCATGATTGAGCCCCAGCCGGCCGTCCAGCCGCAGCAGTCCAACGTGCCGGGAACCGGGCGCGGCAAGAAGCGCCGATTTGGCGGCACCGAGGCCCAGATCCGCTCGGCGCTGAAGTTTTACAAGGTCCTCGCGTATATGACCGGCAGCATGCTGCTCCTGCTGTGCGCGGAACTTATTGCCCGGTATGTGTTCGGCCAATATCTCTTCGGCGGCGGGACCAACGCCGTCACCGGCCAGCAGTTCGGTTTCGGATTCGCCGATGCGGAGCCGCCGGGGGTGATCGGCGGCGTAAATCTGTCCGTCGCGGTGCTGATCGTGCACGGCTGGATGTACGTTGTGTACCTTATGTCCAACTTCCGACTGTGGTCGCTGATGCGCTGGCCGTTCGGGAAAATGATCATCCTGGCACTCGGCGGGGTGGTGCCCTTCCTGTCCTTCTTCGTGGAGAAGAAGTTCCACGCCGAGGTGGAGGTTGAACTTGCGGCGAACCCGCAGGCCCCCCAGCGCTATTGAGCGGCGCGGTGTGAGTTCGCTTACCCGGCGGCCCATCCGCGGTCCTGGCGGCTTCTCAATGTGCGGGCGGGCGGCGCCGCAAAGTACCCTAGAAGGGTGACTATTCCCACTGCATCCCAGACGTCCCACAAGCCCGTCCTGGTTGTTGACTACGGTGCCCAGTACGCGCAGCTGATCGCCCGCCGCGTCCGGGAAGCGAATGTGTATTCGGAAGTGGTTCCGCATACCTACAGCACCGAGCAGCTCCTGGCCAAAAACCCCGCCGCAATTATCCTCTCCGGCGGACCCTCAAGCGTTTACGCCGAAGGTGCCCCCACCGTTGGTTCGGACCTCTTCGAAGCCGGAGTACCGGTTTTCGGGATCTGCTACGGCTTTCAGGCCATGGCCAACGCCCTCGGCGGCGAAGTCGCCCAGACCGGACTCCGCGAGTATGGCGCCACCGAGACCACCACCATCGGCGAAGGCCGCTCCATCCTCGAAGGCATGCCGCAGCACCAGAGCACCTGGATGAGCCACGGCGACTCCGTGCACGAGGCGCCGGCGGGCTTTGAGGTCCTCGCGACGACGGCCGGCGCCGACGTCGCGGCTTTCGCGAACGAGGAAAAGCGCCTCTACGGCGTGCAGTGGCACCCCGAGGTCAAGCACTCGGCCTACGGCCAACAGGTCCTGGAGAACTTCCTCTTCAAGGGTGCCGGACTGGAACCGAACTGGACGGCCGGCAACATCCTTGAGGAGCAGGTTGAGCGGGTTCGTGCACAGATCGGCGATGCCCGGGTCATCTGCGGTTTGTCCGGTGGCGTTGATTCCGCGGTGGCGGCTGCCCTGGTCCAGCGCGCCGTCGGCGACCAGCTGACATGTGTGTTTGTCGACCATGGACTGCTGCGCGAAGGCGAAGCGGAGCAGGTTGAACGTGACTTCGTGGCGGCAACTGGCGTCAAACTCTATGTGGCCAACGAGCAGGAGCGCTTCCAGTCGGCCCTGGCCGGAGTGAGCGACCCGGAGACCAAGCGCAAGATCATCGGCCGCGAATTCATCCGTGCCTTCGAGGAGGCCGAGCTTGCGATCATCGCAGAGGCGGCAGCGCACGGCGAGAAGATCAAGTTTCTCGTCCAGGGCACCTTGTACCCGGACGTCGTCGAGTCCGGCGGCGGTGAAGGTGCCGCGAACATCAAGAGCCACCACAACGTGGGCGGGCTGCCGGAAGACCTGCAGTTCGAACTCGTCGAGCCGCTGCGCGCCTTGTTCAAGGACGAGGTCCGCGCCGTCGGCGCGCAGCTTGGCCTGCCGCAGGAAATTGTAGGGCGCCAGCCGTTCCCGGGACCGGGCCTTGGCATCCGGATCGTCGGCGAAGTGACGAAGGAGCGGCTGGACCTGCTGCGCAAGGCAGACGCCATCGCGCGCGCCGAACTGACCGCCGCCGGCCTTGACAACGAGGTCTGGCAGATGCCGGTAGTGCTGCTGGCGGACGTCCGCAGCGTCGGTGTTATGGGAGACGGCCGCACCTACGGTCACCCGATTGTCCTGCGTCCCGTTTCCTCCGAGGACGCCATGACGGCGGACTGGTCGCGACTGCCTTACGATCTGCTGGCCAGGATCTCCAACCGCATCACCAACGAGGTGGAAGGCGTGAACCGCGTTGTGCTCGATGTGACCAGCAAGCCGCCGGGAACCATCGAATGGGAATAGTCCCGTAGTGGGCGGATGAAATGGCCGGGCTCGTCGGGAGGCCGGCCATTTTCCGTTCGGTCGCCGCATCCCTGGACCGCCCGGCAGCGGGCGGCGGCGGCCCGCGGCACGAGCGGCGATGCTGGGAATTCGGTTTGAATTTGTGTCCCGCCAGTGTTGCGTCGCCTCGCCGGGGCCGGATTCGGGCTACCCTCGAAATTATGCCGGTATGGTCCAGGACGTCCCGCGCGGGCACGAAAAACGTGAGCAGAGTAAACGCAAGCACAGAAAAGAAGGCAGCAGTGTCAGTTGGTCAAGGCCACCCCGAGGGCTCCGAGGAGCTCAGGAAATGGCTGTCGGGGCTCAAGCCGGTCACCGGAGCAGACACCATGCTGCGCTTCACCAAGACGCCTGAGGGCTCCATAGACCTGACCAATGCCCATCCCTCCGGCATGGCACAGTTGATGGCCGGCCGACGCACCCGGCTGTCCACCTTGATCCGTGATCACCAGCAGTACGTTGTCGCCGCGAGGGCGTCCCGCAACCTGCGCTCCAAAATCTTCGAACTGGCCAATGACCGCGGCATCGATGCGGGATACTTTTCGGCGGGTACCGTCGTGTGGACCTCCGCAGTCGGCGGCAAACCGCAGCGCGTCTCAGCCCCGGTTATGCTCAGTTCCATCTCCCTCACGGTCCGTCCGGGCGAGGACGATTACGAACTGCAATTGACCGAACAGGCCAAGATCAACCCCGCCCTGATCCGGCATCTGAAGACCATCCACGGCATTGCTTTCGACGTCAACGCGGTAACCCGGATGGCGTACAGCACCGCCCGCTTCGATCCCCAGCCGGTCCTTGACCGCCTGAGCACCCTCATCCAGCCCATCTACGGCGCCGAGGTCGAGCACAACCTTCTGGTGTCCACCTTCGCGGACTTGTCCGGAAACCTTGAGGATCCATGGATCAACGAGAGCCATCCCCTAGTGGCGGCGTTGGGACGGGCCGCCGCCGGCCAGCCGTTGCAGGTATCCGAGCTTAAGCCCGGACGGTTCCCAAGCACCGATGAGCGGGATCCCGCGGATGAACTGTTGCTGCTCGACGCCGACACCGACCAGCAGTACGTCGTCGACGCCGTCCGCGCCGGGGACTCGCTGGTGGTCAGCAGTCCGCCCGGCACCGGCCAGACCCAGACAGCAATCAATACCATCGGGACCCTCCTCGATCAGGGTAAGACGGTTCTGGTGGTGGGGGACCGGCGAGCCAGCCTGGGTGAGATCTCCACCCAGTTGGAGACCCTGGGACTGGATTCAGCCCTGTTCCAGCTTGCCGGGAACGCCACTGCCCTGCAGCTGAAGGGCCAGCTCGTCAGGGCCATCGTGCGCAATGAGAAATCCCTCGAGCCCCAGCTCAGCAACCTTCACAGCACTTTGATTGAACACCGCCATGCCCTTCGGGACCATGTTGCCTCGTTGCACAACGTCCGCCAGCGCTGGGGATGCTCTCCGTACGAGGCGATGCAGTCATTGGCCGAGCTGACCTCCATCCAGCCGGCGCCGGCCACCACCGTCCGACTCAAGCGCAGTGTGCTGGACAATATCCGGGACCGCGAGGAACTCGCTGGCCGGCTCCACCGTGCGGCCGAGCTGGGAAGCTTCAGCAGGGCCTCGACCACAAGTCCGTGGCATGGTGCCCGGCTGCTGACCCGGAAGGAAACCGAGGAAGCCCAGCAGGTGGCCAGCTCCGTGGCCAGGAAGCTGCCGGAACTGCGCGAGCTGATGAACGGTGTCGCAGAACACGCCGAAATCCGCCTGGGCCGTTCGTTTTCGGAGTGGGGGGACCAGGTTGAGCTGTTAGTTGCTGTTCGCGAAAGCCTGGATAAATTCACGCCGGACATCTTCGACCGTCCGGTCCACGACCTCATCTCCGCCACCGCAGCTTCCTCCTGGCGGCGCGAACGGAACATTGAGATGCCGTCCATGCAGCGCTCCCGTTTGCGCCGGGTGGCCAAGGAATATGTCCGGCCGGGTGTCCACATTGCCGACCTGCACAGCTCCCTCGTCCTCGTCCAGGAGCAGCGGGCCGCATGGGCCGACTACGCCACGACGCAGCGGCACCCTGCAGTGCCTTCCGGCCTGGGCGAGATCATCGCCCTGTACCGCGAGCTCGAAGCGGAGCTGGTCGAGCTCGGCCACGCCGTCAGGCACACCGCGGCGGGCGGTGAACTGCATGGCAGCCCCTACGAAGATCTTATGGAGCGGCTGGACGCGCTGGTTGCCGACACCGGGACGCTCGAAACTTTGCCGGAGCGGACCCTCCTGGTCGAAGACATGCGCGAGCATGGCCTGGGCGAACTGCTCGCTGACCTCGCCGAGCGTGAGGTGCCCGCAGGGTCTGTGGCCGCCGAGCTTGAGCTCGCCTGGTGGCAGTCCGCACTCGAAGCCATGATCAGCGGGGATGATTACCTGGCTATGTCCGACGGCGACGCCCTTCGCCAGCTCGAAGCGGAGTACCGCCTCGCGGACAACGCGCACATCGCCAGCGGCGCCGCCAGGCTGCGCTGGCAGCTGGCAGACCGCTGGCGGGCGGCCATCGCAGAACACCCGCGGCAAGCGGAACTGCTGCGCAGCCTGCTCAAGGATGGCCGGGTCACCCTCTCGGCACTGACGGGCCAGGCCCCGGACTTGCTGCCGATGCTGGTTCCGGTGTGGTCCGTCAGCCCTTACCTCCTGTCGGCGGTTTTGCCGGTGGAGCAAAAGTTTGATGCCGTTGTGATCCTTGACGCCGAGGCAACGTCGCTGCAGGCCGTCCTGCCGGCCGTAGCCCGCGCCGCGCAGGTTATTGCTTTTGGTGACGACCGGATTGCCACGCCGCGGACATTCACCGTCGGTGTCGAGCGGCTTGCGGCCGGCGAGAGCTCCCATCAAGGCGTCGAAAGCGCCTTCAAGGCACTCGCCGGTGTACTGCCCGTCTGGAACCTGCGGACGGTCTACCGCGCCGTGGATGAGGACCTTGTCCGGCAACTGAGCAAGGGCTTCTACGACGGCGGACTCCGCAGGTTGCCGGAGGGCCAGTCAGCCACCGGGCTGGACCGTGCCCTCACTGTGGAATACCTGCCGGACGGGACGGGCCTGCCCAGCGCGGACCAGGACGGCGTCGAATCTGTGGTGGCCGAGGTAAACCGGGCCGTGGAGCTTGTCTTCGAGCACGCCCGCCTCCGGCCGCGGACGTCGCTGGCCGTCGTCACCGGCAGCCTCCGGCATGCGGCGCGGATCGGCGAGTCGATCCGGCTTCAGCTGCCCAACTACCCGATGCTTGCCAGCTTTTTCACCGCCGGCGAAGAGTCCTTCCGGGTCGTGGATCTGGAACGTGCCCAGGGACTGGTCCGCGATCACGTGATCTTCTCGCCGGGTTACGGACGCACCCCGCACGGGCGTGCGCTGCATAGCCTGGGCCCGCTCTCCGTCGATGGTGGACGAGCAAGGTTTGCCCTCGCCATGACGCGGGCACGCCGGTCCCTGCACGTGCTCAGCTGCTTCCGTCCGGAGGACCTCGACGTGACCCGGCTGAGCCACGGCGCGGTGGACTTCTATGAACTGCTGGACCGGGAAATCGCGGGTAACTCCGATCTCGGAAGTCCCGCGTCGCGGGCTGCAGCCAGCGAACAGGCTCTCGGGGCCGACCCCCTCGTGGCCGACCTCGGGGACCGGCTGCGGGCCCGGGGCGCACGGGTCTGGCACCAGTACGACGGCGCGCTGAATATGGTGGCCGCGGCCGACCCGTTGAGTACCCTCGGACAGGACGATGCGGAGATTCCGCGGCCCGTGGCCATTGAGTCAGACGGCACCGAACAGTACCGAAAGCTCACCGTCCGGGAACGCAGCAGGCTCCGCCCGCAGCTGCTGGAACGACTCGGCTGGCGCTACATGCCGCTCTGGACCATCGAGGTGTTCACGGATCCTTCGGCCTGCGCCGACCGCATCGGCGGATATCTGGGCCTGGAAAAGCCGGCCGTGACGCACCGTAAACCCACATCGCCGGGGTTCTTCGACGACGACGTCGAAAACCTTGCCGTCAACGAAGCGCAAGCCTCGCGGGGACGGACGTCCGGCATACAGGACAGTGCGCCAGACTACAGAACAGACCAAGGCAGCAAGGAGGCCAGCGGCATGACTGCGGATGGCGATACCGGTAACGGTGGCGAGGCCCAGGACGACACCAGCGCCCAGGACAGCGGACCGGACAATGCGTCCGCGCAGTCGGCGTCGGCGGCATCCCCGTCCGGTGTGCTGCCGAACAAGGCGGCGGAGGATGACCCGCAGCGCTGGGGCGACGAGCCCGGCGGCTACGACCATGACTCGTGGCTGCAAGAGCAGAAGCCCCCGCACTGGGCCTAAGTCCTTTTCGGGCCTGCTCCGCCGGGGCTTTCGGACGGTGAAGCGACTAGCCGGGGACGGCCGTGACGAGGACGAAGAAGAGTTTTCCCTGCGTCGAGGCCCCTGCGAGCCGACGCGCCTGATCGGCGTCGGCGGCCACAACGAGGAGGCCCTCGTTTTCACCTGTCCCCAGCCATGGGCCGGCACGGCTGCCGTGCCCGGAAGTCCACAGCACGGGAACGGCAGCTGCCAGCAGCTGGGATGCGGCGGGCTGGTCGAAGCTGTTGCCGGTGGTGATGACTACGTCGACGAGTTGCCCGGGGGAGAGCAACTGGATCGAGGCCGGATCCGCCATCCGCAGGGGAACTGCGGCCGATCCCGGCGGCTTTCCAGCCAGCAGGCCAGGTCCCACTAGCTGCGAATCTGCGAGTAACTGGCCCTTGCGGAGGGCGACGGCAAGCTGCTGGCCTTGGAGGGAACCAGCGCTCACGAAGCTGCCCGCGGGAACCAGGCCCCTGGGCACGTGGAGGACCGTCAGGTCCTCCACTCCAAGGGACTGGCCGGCGGGGAGATCCCGGGCAGCAGCGAAGGCGGGGACAGTGTCGGCCGGCTCAGGTGTCAGTTGTTGAACCGTGAGGCCGGCGGCGATGCAGAGCAGCAGCGCCACGGCGAGCCGGCGGTTGCGGTTGAGCCATCGGACCAGCCGCCGGCGGGACGGCCTGCCGGCGGGTCTTCGGCCCCGCGGCGGGACTGCTGACTTTGAGGGTGCTGCCGGCGTGGACAGATCAAGGCGGCGGCCCGGGGATCGCCAGCGCCGGATAATAGAGGAGTGTCGCCACGGGTCGATACGGAAGATCTCAAAGAAATCTTCCGGCAGCTTCCATGTGGTCGGGACGGCGGTTCCAATGGGGGCCATAACCCGAAGCTACCCACCGGCGCGCACGCCTGGCAGTTACAGTTCGGTCTATGTGGACAAAGCGGTGTGGCAGCAGCACGGCCTTCGTAACGGCGCTAGCTTGCGGACGCGCCTGCCGGCGCAGTGGATGCAGCCGGTGCGGGCGCCGGCGTCGGCGTCTGTGAAACGGTGCTGCCCTTTGCGTCGCGCGAGTCCGTCCGGTAAAAACCGGAACCTTTAAAGACCACACCAACGCTGTTGAACTTCTTGCGCAGGGTCCCCTGGCACTCAGGGCAGGAGGTGAGGGTGCTGTCGGTGAAGGACTGCACGATCTCAAAGGCGTGGCTGCAGTCCTTGCAGGCGTATGCATACGTGGGCACTGGAAATCCTCCTCAGGGGCAAACGAGCAGGTCCCGTACCGCCGGTTCGGGATCCCGGCCGGTAGTTCTATCGGCGGAATCCGTCCCTTAGCAGTCGCAGGGCCTGAGTGCTAATTCTATCACCCCCGCGACCGGTCCCCGGCAGCCCGGTGCTGCAGCTGCACCACGCCGGACGGGGTCAGTGCGGCACCCACCTTCCGGTCGAAGGACTCCGCCGGGATGCTTCCGGCAGGGAGCACCTCGCCGTTGTACACAACGGCGGCTGCCGGCACCGGCGGCAACAGCCCGCCGTCGGACGTCGGCGTCCCGGGATACGGGAGTGCGGCCAGCTTCGCCAGAAATTTGTCGTAGTAGCCGCCGCCCTGCCCGATCCGGTTGCCGGAGTAGTCGACCGCGGTGGCCGGCAGGAAAATGCCGTCCGCGCAACGAATCACGGAAGCATCGTGTCGCTTGCCGGCGGGTTCCTGGATCGGCGCGTACCGGCTCCGCGCGAATCGGGAGGCCGGCGTCCAGTAGACCCAGCTCAGCTCCAGGCCGGGCTCGCAGACCGGAAGGAGCAGCCGATGCCCTTCCTGGTGGAGTGCTGCCAGCAGGGGAAGACTTGGCGGTTCCGACCCCACACCAAGGTAGGCGGCAAAAGTGCCGGAGCGGCCGCCCGCCAGGCGGGCTGCCCAGGCAACGCCGTACGTGGCGATTCCGGCACCGGCGGTCGCCAGGGCCGCCGGCGTCAGTGCAGCTCGCCGGGCCCGGTGGCTGGCCCGGGTCTCTTCCTTCGATGCCACGATGCCTTGTCCCTCCGCTGGTGCGGCCGGCAAACCGCGGTTGGTGCCGGTCGGAAATGATTACCTAATGCTTGGTCCCTCCGTTAGATTAGTCGAGTGACTACACCCAACGCTCCCGTCCGCAAGGCCGTCATCCCCGCAGCCGGCCTCGGAACGAGGTTTCTTCCGGCGACCAAGGCCATGCCCAAGGAAATGCTGCCGGTCGTCGACAAGCCGGCCATCCAGTACGTCGTGGAGGAAGCAGTCAACGTCGGTCTGACCGACATCTTAATGATTACCGGCCGCAACAAGCGCGCGCTGGAGGACCACTTCGACCGCGTCCCTACCCTGGAAGCCACCCTTCAGGCCAAAGGAGACACCGCGAAGCTTGAGTCCATCCAGGCGGCCAGCAACCTTGGTGATATCCACTACGTGCGCCAGGGCGACCCGCTGGGACTGGGGCACGCCGTCCTGCGGGCAAAGCAGCACGTGGGGTATGAACCGTTCGCTGTCCTGCTCGGCGATGACCTGATCGATGCCCGCGATGAACTTCTAAGTACCATGATCGAGGTTCAGGCCAAGACCGGCGGGTCGGTGATCGCACTGATCGAGGTGGAGCCGTCAGCGATCAGCGCCTACGGCTGCGCCGACGTTCAGGCGATCGAGGGCGAAGAGTACGTCCGGATCAAGCACTTGGTAGAGAAGCCTGACGTCGAGGATGCCCCGTCCAACCTCGCGATAATTGGGCGCTACGTCCTCCACCCGGCTGTCTTCGAGGTACTGGAACGCACCGAGCCGGGACGCGGCGGCGAAATCCAGCTCACCGACGCGCTGCAGGAACTTGCCTCCGGTGACGGTGACGGCTACGGCGTGTACGGCGTTGTCTTCCGTGGCCGCCGCTATGACACCGGCGATAAGCTCAGCTACCTCAAAGCCTGCGTCCAGCTCGCCTGCGACAGTGACGACCTGGGCCCAGGCCTGCGGGAATGGCTGCCCGGCTTCGCTGCGAGCCTTGCTCCCAGCCTGACCAAGTAGCTTCGGTGGGGGGCAGCTTCCACTGGCCGGTGACGCTGGAAAGCGGCGAGCTTGTCTTGCGCCCGATTCGGCACCGGGACCGCAAGGAATGGACGACTGTCCGCTCCCGCAACAGTGAGTGGCTGGCCCCTTGGGAGGCGTCGAACCCGGAGCCTGGCGGTGGTCTGCCGGACTACCGCCAGATGGTGCGGTCCCTCAAGGCGCAGGCCGCGCAGGGTGTTGGCCTGCCCTTCCTCATTACGGCGCGGACCGCCGGCTTCCGGGAACCCGTTATTGTGGGACAGCTGACGGTTTCGTCTATCGCTTGGGGTTCGGCGATGATGGCCACTCTTGGATACTGGGTGGACCGGGACCGGGCCGGCCAGGGCATCGCCCCGACAGCCGTGGCACTGGTGACGGACTATTGTTTCCAGAGCCTCGGGCTGCATCGGATGGAGATCAACATCCGCCCCGAAAACGGACCAAGCCTGCGCGTGGTGGAGAAGCTCGGCTTTCGCGACGAGGGCTACCGTCCCCGGTTCCTGCACATCAACGGCGAATGGGCGGACCACCGGAGCTTCGCGCTGACCTCTGAAGAAGTGCCAGGCGGGCTGCTGGCACGCTGGCAGCAGCCCGGACCCAAGTGAGCGGCCGGGCCTTTACCGACAAGCCCGCACGGCATAAATCCAGTCAATTGCCAGTTACCCGGCGACACACCGGGGACAATGCCGCTCCGAGCAGCGCATTGCTCATACGGTTTTGATGTGGACTTCCCTCTTAGCAGCTCTGTGATCCTTGTCATTGCTGTTGCGCTCTGGATTGTTTGGGTTGCTCCGTACATCCTCCGGAACGGACGACACCACCTGCAACCCGTGGGCGAGCTCGTGGCGGACGTCATTGATCTAGAACCAGCAGCCCCGCAAGCCGGGAAAGTCATGAAGATGACGGCCCAGCAGGAGAAACCCATGACCAGCAGCCAGCGCACCGAATCCGTCCGGGGAACTACCCGGCTTGACGGCGGCCGTGGGCCTGCCGCTACGGGCCCGGCTTTCAAGATACATTTCGGTCGGCTGGCCCTCGCGCTGGCCGGTTCGCTCTCGCTGCTGACCGGCGTGGTGTCCGCGCTGTTGGGGGTCTTTGGCCTCGTTTCACTCTGGGCGCCCGTTATTGCACTGCTGGGCACGGCAGCGGCAGTAGTTGTCCTCCGCGGACTCGCGGTCCGTGACCGTCGCCGTAAGGTGAACGCTGCCTTCCGCGCGGCGATGAGCGCTCCGGCGCGCCAGGCAGCGCCGGCCCCGGCGCGCACACCATTGCGGCAATCGGCGGGGGAGCCCCGTGAACGGGCCGAGAACCCGCTCTTTGACGCCCAGGCAGACGATGTTGAACACCCCCCGGCACCGAAGCCGTTGACTGCCCAGGACCTCCGCGAGGCGGCCATCGCGGAAGCTGCGGCTTCGGGCGACACGTCCGTACGACCTGCCGCGGGTAACCCGGGTGTTGGAGAATCCAGCTGGGAGCCGGTGGAAGTCCCCAAGCCAACCTACGTGGAGGCGCCGAAGGCCCCGCGTGCCGCTCCTGAGCCGCTCGACCTGCCCGAAGCCCCGAAAGCTGTTGGCAAACCCTCGCTGAAGCAGGGCGTGGTGCAGGCACCCGCCGGCACCACAGATACGGACTCTGAACAAAAGCCCCTCGGCAAGGCGCAGAGCGCCCTGAGCAACCTCGACGACGTCCTGCAGCGGCGCAGGGCCTGACCACTCGTTTCCGAAGCCCCGGGCTGCTCGCAGTGGGCCGCCCGGGGCTTTCCTTTTGTCCCGGCGCGTCCGGCCGGAACGGCCGGAACCGGCAGGTCCAAAACGGCCGGAACCGGCAGGTCCAAAACGGCCGGAACCGGCAGGTCCAAAACGGCCGGAACCGGCAGGTCCAAAACGGCCGGGAACCGGGCGCCGCCCGGTAGCCTCAGGGCATGACAAGAATTTGTGTAGCCGGCGGAACCGGCCAGGTGGGCCGGGAAGTGGTGCACCAAGCTGTCGCCGGCGGACACGTGGTGACATTCCTCAGTCGGAACCCGCCTGAACCCGGCCCCAACGTCCGGACCAGCGGCGCGGAATACTTTCCGGCGGACGTCGCCACCGGGGCGGGACTGGCGGCAGCGCTGGCCGGCGCGGATGTTGTGATCGATTGTCTGGAGGGGCGGGCAGGCAATGCCCTGACGCATTTCGCCGACGGCGGCGCACGCCTGCTTGCGGCTGCCCAGGACGCCGGTGTGGCGAGGGCTGTGCTGCTCTCGATCGTCAATTGTGACCGCAGCGCCTTCGCGTACTACGCCTCGAAGGCAGCCAAAGAACAGGTCTACGCGCGGGCCGGGATCGATAGCGTCACGGTCCGGGTGACACAGTTCCATTCCTTCCTCGCGACGATCTTCGCGGCGGGCTCGAAGCTGCGCGTCATCCCGGTCGTCGACGGCGTTAGGTTCCAGCCCATTGCGCCAGCCGACGCCGCGGCTGCCCTGCTCGAGGCGGCGCTTGAACCTTCGGCAGGCAAGCGGCACAGTCTCAGGACAATTGGGGGCCCGGAAATCCAGGACATGCGGGACTTCGCCCGGCAATGGAAGTCTGCGACGGGGTCGCGTGGACTTTTGATCCGTCTCCCGTTGCCTGGGGCACTGGGCGAATACCTGCGCGCAGGCCTGAATGTGGTGCCGGAACAGCGCCGCGCCGGTGAAACTTTTAGTGGCTGGTTGGCAAAGAAGCCAGATAGTTTGTAGCCTAGGGACACCGGCAACGCCGTTCCATCTGGACCGGCGTTGCTTCGGGGCTATAGCTCAGTTGGTAGAGCGCTTCGTTCGCATCGAAGAGGTCAGGAGTTCGAATCTCCTTAGCTCCACAACAAAAGCCCTCCAAGCTGCGGAAACGTTCGGTTGGAGGGCTTTTTCCTTGCCCCGGCTATTGGGCGGCACCGGCTCCGCCAGCCGCACAAGCCCTTGGTTCCGACGGTCACCGAGATGTATCGTTGACTATCGTTGTATATCGTTCGCGATTGACTCAAGGAGAGCATAATGCGCAATTCATACCCGGCAGGCGGATTTCGCGGCAACAACATTGACGGCATGTGGGAGGCCGTTGAGGAGTTGCGTTCACGGTTTGAGAAACGCTCCGGCACCCGCGCGGGCCGTGGCGAAGTGCGCTCAGCGGTGCTGTCGCTGCTCGCTGAACGGCCCATGCACGGCTACCAGATCATCCGTGAAATCGAGGAGCGCAGCGGCGGTAGCTGGAAGCCAAGCGCCGGCTCGGTTTACCCGACGCTGCAGCTGCTGGCCGACGAGGGGTTCATTAAGGCCGAGGAATCCAACGGACGCAAGATCTACTCGCTGACCGAAGCAGGCCGGGAGGATGTGGCCGGTGCCGGCGCGTCAACGCCCTGGGAGTCAACAGCTCCGGCGTCGGGCCCGGCATCAGGCCCCGGTTTCGGAGCGCTGCCCAAGGCCGGCATCGAGCTAGCGCAGGCTGCGACCCAGGTGGGGCGCACCGGCTCGCCGGCGCAGGTGCAGGAGGCCGTGCGGGTGCTCGACGAGGCACGTCGCCGGCTCTACTCGATCCTCGCCCAGGACTGAGGGGAGTGGCGTCGGTTCGCCGAACCCGGGCCGATGCGGGACCAGGCGCCGGGGACATCCGGGCCCGCTACCGTCGCATCCTGCGCTTTGCCGCGTGGCATCTTACAGTGACCTGGTGGTTCGAGCTGTTCCTGCCGCGCCTCGGGCTGGCCAGGATTGCCGAGCGGACCAGAACAAAGAGGATGCGGCGCTTCGCGCAGCGTTTCCACGTGCTCGCGGTGGACCTTGGCGGCCTGATGATCAAGGTTGGTCAGTTCCTGTCCTCCAGGCTGGATGTCCTCCCGCCGGAGATCACCAAGGAGCTGGAGGGACTGCAGGACGAGGTGCCTCCGGTTTCGTTCGCCGCGATCCGAACCCTTGCAGAGGAGGAGTTCGGCGCACCGCTGGAGCTGGTGTTCGCCTCGATCGAGGAGACGCCGATCGCCGCGGCGTCCCTCGGCCAGGCGCACCGGGCGAGGCTTCTTCCGGGCGATGCCGCCGACACCGGGTTGGACAGCGTGGTGCTTAAAGTGCAGCGTCCCGGCATCGACGCGATTGTCGACGTCGATCTGGCGGCATTGCGAAAAGTAGGCGGCTGGCTCAGTCACGTGCGCCTGGTCTCCGATCGTGCCGACATGCCGGCCCTGGTCGAGGAGTTCGCGCAGACCAGCCTGGAAGAAATCGACTACCTGCACGAGGCCGCGAACTCAGCGCGCTTCGCTGCTGACTTCGCCGACGATCCCCGGGTGAGTGTGCCGGAGGTCGTCTGGGAGCGCAGCACCCGACGGGCGCTGACCCTGGAAGATGTCACGGCGATCAAGATCACCGACTCCGAAGCGCTCGTTGCGGCGGGCATCGACCCGGCACAGGTTGCCCCGGTGTTCGCGTCGGTGATGTTTGACCAGATGTTCACGAACGGCTTTTTTCACGCCGACCCGCATCCGGGCAACATTTTTGTTACTCCGGCTACGGACCCCGCAGCAGAGCGCCCGTGGACGTTGACTTTCATTGACTTCGGGATGATGGGTGAGGTGACGGCGAGTACCCGCGGTGGCCTGCGGAAGCTGCTCATCGCGGCCGCTTCACGTGACGGCCAGGGGTTGGTGACTGCAATCCGCGACGTGGGTGTGCTGGTACCCAGCGCCGATACGGTCGAACTTGAGCGGGCGATGATTCACCTCTTTGCCCGGTTCGGCGGGATGGGCTTCGCCGAACTCCGCGAGGTGGACCCGCGGGAGTTCCGTGATTTTGCGGTCGAGTTCGGCGACGTCGTCCGCTCCTTGCCGTTTCAGTTGCCGGAGAATTTCCTGCTAATCATCCGGGCGATGTCCCTGACGTCGGGGGTGTGCAGCACGCTGGACGCCCGCTTCAATTTGTGGGACACGGTGGAACCCTATGCGGGCCAGCTGTTGCGCGACGAGCGCGGCAACATTGTGCAGGATGTGGCCCAGCAGGCGTTCGACACCGCCGGGTTGGCCCTGCGCCTGCCGAAACGCCTGGACGGGCTCCTGACCCGGCTGGAAGACGGTTCACTGGCGGTTGCCAATCCGCGCCTGGAGCAACAGGTAAAACGGCTAAACCGCTCGGCGCAGCGGATCGCTTCGGTGTTGATATTCGGTGCCCTGCTCATGGCCGGTTCCGTGCTCCGCGCGGACGACACGGTGCTCGGCAATGTACTCCTGGCCGCTTCGGTGCTTCCGCTGCTGCACGGATTGTGGGCGGGGCGCAGCGGCCTCTGAGCTGACCGGCACCCGGCTATAGGCCGGGGGTGCGGATCAGCGCTGATTCCGGCGCTGCATAGGGGCTCCCAGCGCGCTGCGGGACGCAAATCGCTCCACGACGAGGGTTTCGAGTCACAATGCCATAACTCTGCTCTCGCCCCGCTGCGGCGGGGCCGAGGCCTGACGAAACCCTGCGCACGAGGCCCCCAAACCTCACCTTTACGCCCTTAGCGAACGCGCCGTTGTTAGTGTGAATGAGTCGAAACAGATGCGCAGGAGCCGGACGGGACGCCAGTCCGGCTGCAGCGAAGGCAACTCGCCAGTGAGCTGCCGGTCCCCGGGAGCACAACCCACGACCTGCCCAGCAGGAACAAGCCGCGAAACGCGGCACACGCCGTTGGTTTGCTTGCCGCATTCGACCAGACCCACCGTTAACGAAGCATTCACACACGACAGTGCCAGGCTAGGGCCGGGAGCTGTCGCGTAGACAGGCCAACAGTGAGCGAAAATATTGCAGTAAGCGTCAAGAACGTCTTTAAGGTTTTTGGCAAGAAGCCCCTCGAAGCCGTGCGGCGGCTGAAAGCCGGACAGACCCGCGACCAGGTGGCCTCCCTTGGAACCGCTGCTGTCGTGGACGCCTCTTTTGAGGTCAGGGCCGGTGAGATCTTTGTGGTGATGGGCCTTTCGGGCTCCGGCAAATCCACGCTGATCCGCATGCTGAACGGGCTGTTGCCCGCCTCCGCTGGCTCCGTTGTTGTCGACGGCACGGACATATCCCAGCTCGCCGGCGCGGCCCTTCGCCAGGTACGGCAACGGAAAATCTCCATGGTTTTCCAGCATTTCGCCCTGATGCCGCACCGCACCATCATCGAGAACGCGGCCTACGGCCTGGAAGTACAGGGCGTTGCCAAGGATGCCCGCCTGGCCAAGGCAAAAAAGATCCTGGCACTGGTCGGCCTCGCCGGCTGGGAGGACAAGTATCCGTCCCAACTCTCCGGCGGCATGCAGCAGCGCGTGGGACTCGCTCGGGCCTTGTGTGCAGAAACCGAGATCTTGCTGATGGACGAAGCTTTCTCCGCGCTTGATCCGCTGATCCGCAGGGAAATGCAAGAGCAGCTCCTGACCCTCCAGGCCGATCTGGGTAAGACCATTGTCTTCATCACCCACGACCTCAACGAGGCTATGTTCCTCGGCGACCGGATCGCCGTTATGCGCGACGGGGAAATCGTTCAGATCGGGACCCCCGACGATATCCTGACCCAACCTGCCAACGACTACGTGGCCCACTTCGTCAAAGATGTCGACCGCACCCGTGTGCTGACTGCAGGCTCGGTGATGGAACCCGCCCGGGCAGTCGTAAATCTCACCGGCGGACCCCGCAATGCCTTGCGCGCCATGCGGGATCTGCAGACCTCCGCCGCGTTCGTCGTCGATAAGAGGCGCAATTTTCACGGCATCGTGCGGGACCGCGATGTAATGCAGCTCGTTGAAGCCCGCAGCCCGGAACTGTCAACGGTGATTCGAAACGCCGCCGACTTCGTTTCTCCGGACACTGCCCTCGCGGACTTGTTCGGCCTGGCCGTGGAGAGCCCGATTCCGCTCGCCGTGGTCGACGACGCCGGTCGGCTGGTCGGGGCGATCCCGCGGGTGACGCTGCTGGCCGCCTTGGGCAACGTGCCGTCCACCACGACGGGCATCCCGGTGGTGGAGAGCACCCCCGCACCGATTCCCGAGCAAATCATTACAGCCGCGCTCCAATCGACCTCGGCCGAAACCGCAGCAACCTTCGGAGGCGAAAAGTAGCCATGGACTCCATCCTTTTCAGAATTCCCCTAGGCGCCTGGGTGGACAGCGCCCTCGAATGGATCATCGCAACTTTCGGCGGATTCTTTACCGTGCTCCGATCAATCTTTCTGGCACTCTTTGACGGTGTCAGCTGGCTGCTGAGCACCCCGCCGTTCTGGACCGTCATCGTTGTCCTGTGCGCGCTGGCATTTTTCGCGCGGGGCTTCAAACTCGCACTGGGGTCCCTGCTCGGATTCCTCCTCATCTACGGGGTAGGGCAATGGGAAAACGCGATGGACTCGCTGGCGCTTGTGCTGGTGGCCAGCGCCTTGGCAATCGTGATCAGCGTGCCGCTGGGCATCCTGACCGCAAGGTCCTCGGGCGCCTCATCAGTGGTGAAGCCGGTCCTGGACTTTATGCAGACGATGCCGGCCTTCGTCTACCTGATCCCGGCGCTGCTGCTGTTCCGGGTCGGCGTCGTGCCCGGCATCGTGGCCACCATCATCTTCGCGATGGCACCAGGCGTACGGTTCACCGAGCTCGGCATCCGCGGAGTTGACCGCGAAGTTGTGGAAGCGGGACACGCCTTTGGCGCCAGCCCCCGGCGGATCCTTACCCAGATCCAGCTTCCGCTGGCGACACCGACGATTATGGCCGGCATCAATCAGGTCATCATGCTCTCCCTGTCGATGGTGGTCATCGCCGGGATGGTCGGCGCAGGCGGACTGGGCGGCGATGTGGTCAAAAGCCTCAGCCGGATTGACGCCGCGCTTGGCTTCGAAGCCGGGATCTCGGTGGTCATTCTGGCCATCTTCCTGGACCGGGTGACAGCCAGCCTGGGCCGCCGGGCCGAAGCCACCACCAACTGAATGCCGGGAGGCAGTTCAGCCCACCTACCGAAAGACTCCCGGAGGCATTCACTCGCACCCGGGACTGGGCCGCGCTTCGGCGCGGGATCGAAAGGAAACACATGAAATCTTCACCACTTATGCACCTGACAGCCTTTGGCGCTGCAGCACTGCTGACTCTCTCGGGCTGCGGCACCGGAGGCAGCGCAGACACCGCCAGCAGTGGTCCCGGCAACGGCGACAAAAAAGATGTCAAAATCGCTGTTTTCAACGGCTGGGATGAAGGCATTGCCGCCTCTGAACTCTGGAAAGCCGCGCTGGAGGAGAAGGGCTACAACGTGTCGCTCGAATATGCGGCGCCGGCACCGGTCTACTCAGGTTTGTCAACGGGCGACTACGACGTCACCCTGGACACTTGGCTGCCTGTTACGCACAAGAGCTATATCAAAAAATACGGCGCTGACATGGTTGACCTTGGCTCGTGGAATGACGAAGCAAAGCTGACCATTGCGGTGAACAAGGACGCCCCCGTGGATTCCCTGGATGAGCTTGCCGCCAACGCAGACAAGTTCGGTGGCCGGCTCGTCGGGATCGAACCGGGCGCCGGACTGACGGAAGCCACTACGGACAAGGTCATCCCGGAATACGGCCTGCAGGACATGGAGTACCTGACGTCCTCCACGCCGGCCATGCTGTCCGAACTCAAGACGGCCACCAGTAAGGGCGAAAACATCGCGGTCACACTGTGGCGCCCGCACTGGGCCTATGACGCCTTCCCGCTGAAGGATCTCGCCGATCCCAAGGGCGCCCTGGGCGCAGCTGAAGGCATTCACAGCTTCGCCAGTAAGTCCTTCGATAAGGATTTCCCGGCCCTGGCCGGATGGCTGAAGGGCTTCAAGATGGACTCGGAGAAGCTGTACTCCCTTGAGAACGCCATGTTCAATGGAGAAAAGACTGATGATTACGGTCCCGCCGTCAAAAAGTGGATGACCGAGAACAAAGACTATGTTGCTTCGCTGACCGATTAATTCCTCGGTAGGCGGGCACTGGCGGAGAGAACGGTGCCGGTCACGGCGCCGCACGGCGGTTTCCGGGCACGGTTGGCCCGGGAACCGCCTCCGTTAACCGGCTGCCCTGCTGGAAGGCTGCCGTGGATTGCCGCGAAAATGCGGTTTTTGCACCGAAATGTGCGGTGCCATTGCACCAGTCCTCCGGTTCTTGTGCCAAGGTAGGATTCGGCACCCGCCAGGGTATGTCCTGGAACGGGCCACAGGCCCCGGATACGGAGTAATTTTGACGAACAATCACCCCCTCGACGCGGGTTCTGCCCGTCCGCGCCGCGGCACGAAGCTTGTGGCTGCAGCGGCCGCGGCGCTGGCCGGGTTGCTCACGGTATCCGGCTGCGCCGGACCCGCGACGCTGGCCGCCGAACGCGTGGTGGATACGACGCCGGTCGCCACCGGTTGGTTGCACACCGCTGGGGGCACCATCCAAGACTCGAACAACTCGCCGTTCGTTATCAAAGCCACCTCCTGGTTCGGGCTGGAGACCCCCGACTGCGTCCCGCACGGACTGTGGGGGACGCTGACGATTGATGAGGCACTGGCCAACATCAAGTCCATGGGCTTCAACACCGTCCGGCTGCCGTTCTCGAACGAGTGCCTGGCTGCGACGGCGGTCAAAGGAAACGTGAACTACTGGGCGAACCGCGCCTACAACCTCGAAGGCAAACGGCCCCTGGACGTGATGGACACGGTCATCGCCCGAGCCAAGGCTAACGGGCTGCAGATCATCCTGGACCGGCATCGACCAAGCAGCGCCGACCAGTCACCCCTGTGGTACACGGCTGCCGTCCCGGAGACGAAGTGGATCTCCGACTGGAAGATGCTCGCCGACCGGTACAAAAACGATCCCACCGTAATCGGGGCCGACCTGCATAATGAGCCGTACGGTGCGGCCACCTGGGGCCGCGGTTCGGCCGCCACCGACTGGCAGGCGGCGGCCACCCGGGGCGGGAACGCCGTCCTGGCGTCAAACCCGAAGCTGCTGATCATCGTTGAAGGCATCGAAAACCAGGGCGACGGGTCAGCGACCTGGTGGGGCGGTGGACTTTCCGACGTCGGCGCCAAGCCGGTAGTCCTTAACACGCCCAACCGCGTGGTGTACTCCCCGCACGACTATCCGGCATCCCTCTACGCGCAGAAGTGGTTCAGCGACGCGAACTACCCGAACAACCTGCCGGCCGTCTGGGACAAGAACTGGGGCTACATCCAGAAACAGGGCATCGCCCCGATTTTGCTCGGTGAATTCGGCTCTGCCCTGGCAACAGAATCGGACAAACAGTGGATGAGCTCGATCGTCTCCTACCTGGCCGCCAACAAGATGAGCTACGCCTACTGGTCCTTCAACCCGAACTCCGGGATCACCGGCGGCCTCGTCAAAACGGACTGGCGCACCCCGGAGACCGCTAAGCTCGCTGCCCTCGCGCCGATTCTGACCGGAACGCCGGTTATTAACTTCCCGTCACCGTCCCCGTCCCCGTCAGCGACGCCGAAGCCGACCGCGACGCCGACTGTGGCGCCGACACCGTCCCCGTCGGCGACGCCGAAGCCGACCGCGACGCCGTCAGCGACGCCGACCCCGACAGCATCCCCGTCCGGTGCCCCTGCCATCACCGCAACATGGAAGGCCACCAGCTCATGGAACGGCGGGTACGTTGCCAGCCTGGAAGCCACAGGCCTCCGGATAGCGCCCAGCTGGTCGGTGTCCTGGAAAGACCCCAATGTCACCAAGGTGGTCAACTCATGGGGCGTAAAATGCACCATCGTCCCCAAGGCGTCGGTTAGCTGCACGGGATCCGATTGGGCCGCTTCCATTCTGCCCGGTCTGAAGCGCACTGCAGGGGTTCAGCTGGACTCCTTAAAAGCCCCGGTCAACCCGGTGCTTACGCTTAAATAGCTGCGAGCGGGAGCGTCGCGGCGCTGCCGGACCCTCCCGCTGCCCCTTGCGGACCCACCCTTGCGGCCCGGAACGGGTGCGGCGGCCGGCCCGGGTCACTGCCCTGGTCCGGTATGCCGATATCCTGTTCGATAAGACGAGGAGAACCATGACCACCCTGAAGGAACGCCTGCATGCCGACGTCGTCGGCCACATGAAGGACCGCAACAAGGTTGCACTCACCACGGTGCGCAACGTCCTGGGTGAAATCGAAACACGCGAAAAGTCCGGTAAGACCCCTATCGTGTTGGACGATGCCCAGGTGACATCCCTGCTGCAGAAGGAAGCCGCCAAACGCCGCGACACGGCCCGTATTTACATCGAAGCGGGGGAGTCGGAGCGGGCCGCCGCCGAAATCGCAGAAGCCGAAATCATCGAGGCATACCTGCCGCAAGCCCTGAGCAAGGCCGAAGTGGAAGCAATTGTCGATGAGGTCGTCGCTTCCCTCACGGCTGACGGCAGTGAACTGACCATCCGCCAGCTGGGTGCCGTGATGAAGCCAGTGACGGCGAAGGTCGCCGGACGTTTCGACGGCAGGGCCGTCAGCGAGATTGTGCGCAGCCGCATCACGCAGTGAATAACAAGCGGATGACCGGGCGTGCGGTGAGCTCGCCCGGAGTGAGCCCCCAGCGGCCCCCTGTATCCTGAGAGGTGCCCCGCATGGCGGTCCCGCGGGCTTCCGCCGCAAACGTCAGTCTCCGATCCGCCCCTCGGACTCTGGGATTGGAACTCTTATTACTACCGCCGTTCCTGGCCGCCCGCCGGCACCTCTAACGCTGGCCCGCAAGCCCCCTCGGGCACCGGCACCGGATGATCCCGCCGTCGTGACGTGGGCCGAGGCCGGCCAGGGCAAGACCGCCCGCTGGCGCTCAGCGAACGGCAGGCTGGCGCCGTCGCGTATCGAGGTGGTCACCGATTCCCTGACAGCCGATGACGCGAACCGGATGGCGTCCCAGGGCATCGCGATGCTCTGGCACGGTGACTTCCACAATGCGCGTCAAATCCTCAACGCCCTGGACCGGCGGCTCGGGGCCGGGAAAAAGAAGGCCGCTGCCGCACCTGCCGATGAGTTCTACCGCCACAGGCAGTCCCGGTCGCACCGCGCACGCGTTCTCGGCTTGTTGCTGATTCCGCTTGATCCGGGCCCGGTGGTGCCGCTACGGCGCGCCCCGGACATCCGCGCGGCCGCCGAGGCGGCATACGGGACCATCAGCGAACCGTCGGTGGTGTCGCTCCATGAGCTGGTCGGGGCTATCGGAGCGCACGAGTGGCGGCGGAAGGGTGTCCACGTGGACGCCCTGCAGGGCCGCATCCATCCGCACTACGGCACGTTTTTCCCGACCCGCAGTGAGTACGTGGACCTGGTGGCCGCGGCCGCGCTGCCATCGCACACGCTGGCGTTCGACGTCGGCACCGGCACCGGGGTACTGGCAGCCGTCCTCGCCCGGCGCGGCGTCCAGCGTGTGCTGGCAACAGACAATGAACACCGCGCGGTTGCGTGTGCCCGCGAAAACTTCCGGAGTCTGGGGGTCGAGGACCGTGCCGAGGCGGTCCTGACCGATATGTTCCCGCCCGGGCGCGCACCACTGATCGTGTGCAATCCGCCCTGGATTCCGGCGACGCCGCATTCGTCCCTCGACAACGCCGTCTACGACCCCGGCAGCCGGATGTTGTTCCGTTTCCTGAACGAACTTCCCGACCACCTGGAACCAGGCGGCGAAGGCTGGCTCGTCCTGTCGGACCTGGCGGAACACCTGGGGCTGCGGTCCCGTAAGGAACTGATTGACGCCATCGAGGCGGCCGGCCTGAAAGTACTGGAACGGCTCGACACCAGGCCAACCCACCCCAAGGCATCAGACCGCAACGATCCGCTGTTCGCCGCCCGCGCAGCCGAGGTCACCTCCCTGTGGCGGCTCGCAATCCGTTAGTGCTGCGCCGCGCCAGACGCACAATTGCTGTTCCGAACCCATCACCAAGAAAGAAAACAACCCATGAGCCTGATCCGGCTGCAAGATGTCAGTGTGCGCTTCGAGAACACCCAGATCTTTCGCGAGGTGTTCTTCCGCCTTGAAGCCGGGGACCGGGTGGGCCTGATCGGGAAAAACGGCTCCGGCAAGACCACCATCCTCAAGCTCATCCTCGACCAGGTCACACCTGACACGGGCACCGTCGCCCTGGAGCTGGATACCAAAGTGGGCTACTTCTCCCAGTTCTCGGAACTCAACGGTGAAGCGACCATCCTGGAAGTACTCGATGCGCTGTTTTCCGACATCAAGACGGTCGAGGCGGAACTGGCCGCCATCGATTCCGCCATCGCCGATGGTCCCGCCGAGAGCGAACTGGACCGGCTGATCAGCAGGCAGGCTGAGCTCTTCGAGGACATGGAACGGCTCAACGGCTGGGACTACCCGCGGCGCATCGATACCGTTCTGACCACCTTGGGCTTTGACGAGGCCCACCGCCGCTGCGCGATCGACGAACTCTCCGGAGGCTGGCGCAACCGTGCGGCGCTGGCCAAGATCCTGCTCGAAGGCCCCGACGTGCTCCTGCTCGATGAGCCCACCAACTTCCTGGACGTCGCCGGTGTCGAGTGGCTCGAAAGCTGGTTCCGGGACTTCAAGGGCGCCGCAATCATCGTCTCGCACGACCGGAAATTCCTGGACGCCGTGGTCACGCGGATCATCGAGGTTGAGAACTTCCACCTGCACGAATACCCGGGGAACTTCGGCGAATACGTGGTGCAAAAACAGTTCCGACTCAAAACCCTCGAGCAGCAGTTTGTGCACGAATCTGAACTGCTGGCCTTTGAAGCCGAGGGGATTGCCGACCGGCGTGAAGCCGCCAAAGCGGCCGGCCGCGGGCTGGGGAACCAGTTGGCCAAGATTAAGAAGTCCCGCACACCGCGTCCCGTCGACCAGATCGTCACGGAGATCTACGGCGGCCTGCACGTCAAGGACGTCCTCTGCCGGGTGGAGGGGCTGGGCAAGGCCTATGGGGACAAGCTGCTGTTCGAGAATTTGAGCTTCGAGATCCGGCGGGGGAACCGGATTGTGATCCTTGGCTCCAACGGCACTGGCAAGTCCACGCTGCTGAAGGTGCTGACCGGCGAAGAGCAAGCCGATTCCGGTGCGGTGGCCTGGGCCAAGGGGCCGGGTTTTGTCTCCTACAACCAGATGCTTGAGGACCTCGACGACGCCGATACGGTGTCGCACGCGGTCAATGCGCTGCCTGACAGCCTGGCCTTTAGCGCCACGAAGAAGTCCGTTAACCGGTTCCTGGCGATGTTCCAGTTCTCCGAGGCCGACCTCAAGCAGAAGATCGGGAACCTGTCCGGCGGGCAGAAGGCGCGCGTCGCCATGGCGCAGTGCCTCCTCTCCGGCGCCTCGGTCCTGCTGCTGGATGAGCCGACCAACCATCTGGACATGTCCAGCACCCAGGTCATGGAACGTGCGCTGATGCACTTTCCCGGTGCCGTGGTGGTGGTCAGCCACGACCGTTTCTTCAGCGAGAAAATCGCCAACCGCCACGTGGTGTTCGGCGCCGACGGCGCAGCCCCCGGTGAAATCGATGTCCGTGTCGCCTAGGTGTTCGTCCACCGGGGCATCCACCTTGCCGGCGGTTTAAACGCCCCGGGACTGCGCTGGTGGCCCTGAAGCGGGATAATCGAACCATGGCTACGCAAGATCCGGACCGGGACCCGTGGGATGAGTTCGACAAGCTCACTCCGGCGCAGCCCGACCGGGTGCGCGGCTACCCCGGCGGTGAACCCGTCGGGTTCGGTTTCCGCACGGGCGTGCGCAGTGCGAAAGTGGCCGTCGGCTTCGCCGTTTATGCCTTGACGCTCGGCACCATCCTGGTGGTGGTTGGCGCCGTCGCCTTCAGCAGCCAAGGCCAGTGGCTCCTGCTCGGGCTGATGGTGCTCATCGAGGCCGTGTTCATCCTGGCATTCAGCCGGCTGCTCGCACAGGCACGGCGACGCCGCTGACGGCGACTCCGGCGACGCCGCTGACGGCGACTCCGGCGGGGCCGCTATTTCCGGTGCCGGGCGGTTACGGCGAGGTAGGCGCCCAGCGCGCCGACGCCGCCGATACCGGCGGCGAAGAGTGTTTTCGGCCAGTTCCGCCAGCGGTCCGGCTGGACTGACACCAGCTCCCCGACGGCGTTGATCAGGGCTGCGGTGATAAGCCCGGCGACAATCCGGTTCCCGGTCTTCTCCGCCTTGTCCATGAGCCGGTCCAGTTCATCGGCGCGGAAATGAATGTCGATGCCACCGCGCTCGAGGACCTCGACCATTCGGCGCAGGATTTCCGGCGCATCTGCCCCGAAGCGCAGGGCCTCCCGGCCGAGCTTCGCCAGTCGCTCCGTGAGGGCTTCCGGTGACAGCGAGCCGAGGATAATCTTCTGCGTGTAAGGGCCCAGCTGGGTGGTCAGCTCGAATCGGGGGTCCAGCTGTTTGCCCAGCCCGTCCGCCATGACCAGCATCTTCAGCAGCAGGGCCATCTCCCGCGGCAACC
The DNA here is from genome assembly GCF_040547075.1 of Arthrobacter sp. UYCu512. Taxonomy (NCBI): domain Bacteria; kingdom Bacillati; phylum Actinomycetota; class Actinomycetes; order Micrococcales; family Micrococcaceae; genus Arthrobacter; species Arthrobacter sp. UYCu512. Next base: position 68,781 of record NZ_JBEPPA010000004.1, on the reverse strand, counting down.
GCAGCCGGTATTTGCGCAACAGGCCCGCCAGCTCCGAAAGGACTGCCACGATCGCAATCTCGGCCAGCGGCCGGCCGGCGTAACGGTCCACAAGCCGGCCCAGGTCCGCTTGCAGTTCGGCCAAGCCATCGTTTGCCTGAGCCGCACACAGGCGGACCAGGGCCGTGGTCAGCCGGGCGGCGTCCTGTTCCACGACGGCCAGGAGCATCCGGACCAGGTGTTCGCGGGTGCCGTCGCTGATTCGGCCTACCATGCCGAAGTCAATGATGCCCAGGCGCCCGTCCGGTTCCACAAAGAAGTTCCCGGGATGCGGGTCGGCGTGGAAGAAGCCGTCCTCGAAAACCATCTTCAGCAAGATGCTGCACGCCTCGTGGGCGAGCATGCCGGTGTTGATTCCCGCAGCCTGCAACGCGGCGGCGTCGTTGACTTTGATGCCGCGGATACGCTCCAGCGTGAGGATCCGGGATGTGGTCGTGTCCCAGAAGACCTTGGGAATATGGACCCGGTTGTCGGCGGCGAAATTTGCGGCGAAGTGCTCCGCGTTCCTGGCTTCCTGCAGGTAGTCCAGTTCTGCGCGCAGGGTCTGGGAGAACTCGTCGACGAGGGCAGCCAGATGGAGTCCGGCTGCCCTCGTGGACGCCCGCTCGGCCCGTTTGGCGAGCTCGGCCACGAGCTCCAGATCCTCATTGATCTGGTCCACAACGCCGGGCCGGCGGACCTTGACCACAACGTCGAGATTCCGGCCGCCACCGGCAGTGTCACCCGGGACAGTTTTCGCAAGGTCTGCCGGGTCCGGCGCGATCCGGGCGCAGTGGACCTGGCCGATGGAACCGGTGGCGAGCGGATTGTCCTCCAGCGATTCGAGCAGCCAGTCCGCCGCGCTGCCGAGTTCCTCGGCGATCACCGCACGGACCTGCCCAGCAGCAACGGGCGGGGATGCGTCCTGGAGTTTGGCCAGTTCGGTGGCGTACTCCGGAGGCAGTAGGTCCGTTCGCGTTGAGATGATCTGGCCGAACTTGATGTACACGGCCCCGAGGTCTTCCAAGGCGAGCCGGACGCGCACCGGCAGGCTCGCTTCCCGGGGTGGCCGATGGTGATCCTGTCCCGCGTTCCCGCCGGCGGGCCGGAACCTGTCCAGCCCGAAGTGTGCCAGCGCGAAGCCCAGCCCGTGCTTGGTCAGGATCTCCACGATGTCCCGGAACCGGTCCCGCCGCGCGCTCATGACGCCAGACTACACGCGGACCTGCCGGGCGGGGTCGGCTACAGCCAGTCCTTCCGTTTGAAGATCGTGTACATCAGCGCTGCGGTTCCGGCCATCAGCCCGATGGCCATTGGGTAGCCGTAGGCCCACTGCAGTTCGGGCATCCGGACGAAGTTCATCCCGTAGACGCCCGCGACAAATGACGGGGCGAAGAAAATTGCCGCCCACGACGAAATTTTCTTTACCTGCTCGTTCTGCTCGGCGCTGGCCTCGTTTTGCCGGTTGGCGGTCAGCGTGCCATCGAGGGTGAGTGCGTTCTGCAGCAGGTCGCGAAAGGAATCAGCGCGGGAAATCAGCCGCTCCACGTGGTCTTCGACGTCGCGGAGCTTGTGTTGGAGATCGATGTCCACGCCGTATTTTTCGAATCCCCGCCGCAGCAGCTGCATCATCGCCGGCAGCGGGTGGATGGCCCGCTGGAACTGGATGACTTCCCGGGCCAGTTCGTAGATCCGCCGTGAAACAGTGGAATCGCCGCTGAACAGCTGGTCTTCGATCTCGTCGATATCATTTTCCAGTCCCGCCACGACGGGAACGTAATCGTCCACTACCTGGTCCATCAGGGCGTAGAGGACAGCCTCCGGGCCGTGGCTGAGGAGCTCTGGACGCTGTTCCAACTGTCGCCGCACCTGCGCCACCCCGCCGCTCTCGGCGTGCCGGATGGTGACCACAAAGTTCCTGCCAGTGAATACGTGGAGTTCGCCGAACTCCACTGTTTCAGTCTCGTCCAGATACCGTGCGGGCCGCAGCACAGTGAAGAGGTTGTCATCGTAACGTTCCAGTTTGGGTCGCTGATGGGCGGAAATTGCATCCTCTACGGCGAGCGGATGCAGTCCAAACTCCGCGGCGACAGCGGCCATTTCGTCTTCGGTCGGCCGGTAGAGGCCAACCCACGCCATGCCGCCCTGCCGGTTCAGGATGTCAAAGGTCTGTTCGAGGCTCTGCGGCTCGACGCTGCGGACGCCGTCAACGTAGACGGCGTTATCGATGATAGTCACGGGACCATTATCCCGGCTTCTGCGCCCGCGGGGCTGCTGGAGCCGCCGCGCCGCCCAAGGCCAGCCGGCTAATCAGCGGCTCGGTCCGGTAGGGGATATGGGTATGCAGGGCCAGGACTGTCTCGGTCCGGATGACGCCTTTGACCCGAAGGATGGAGCGAAGGGCAACCTGGAGGTTGTGGGTGTCGGTGGCCACAACGCGGCACCAGACATCGCCGCGTCCGGAGATCTCGTGCACTTCCAGGACCTGTGCAATCAGGCGCAGTGCGCCCACCACACCGTCGAGTTCCCGGTGGTTCACCTCAATGGTGACGAATGCGACGACGTCGTAGCCCACCGCCTCCAGGTCGATTTCGCGGCCGCCGTCGTGCAGCAAACCGGAACGCTGCATGCGCCTTACCCGGGACTGGGCGGTGTTGCGCGCGATGCCCAACGTTTCACTGAGCTCGCCAATCTGTACCCGCGGATCCCGGATCAGCGCCAGCAGGATTTTCAGGTCGGTGGGGTCCAGGCTGTTCAAATCATCACTCCGGTTCATTTTGACGGTAGCAGCTTGACTGTTTTGATCAATTTTGGCATGAAAATAGGCTGACTCGATCAGCAATGCCCCATTCTTGATGTATCAAATCATCACGGGCTGGCCGTTCCCCCATCACAGGGAATACGCGGTCCGGTTTTACGCAAGGGCATGGATATGACGGTCTTCAGCGAGCTTCGCATGCGCCCCGCCACGGCAGAACGCTGGGGCTGGGACGCCTCCACTACGGCCCGGCTGGTGATGGCCGGCGCCGTGATCTTCACGCTGCTTGTCGGCGCGAATCTAGCGACCCCGATCTACCCGCTGCTGCAGGCCAAGCTTGGCATCACCGCCCTGGATATCACTGTGGCGTTTTCCGCCTATGTACTGGCGCTGGTGGCCACCCTGATCCTGGCAGGCCACTGGTCCGACCACATCGGCCGGCGGGCAGCGCTGATGCTTTCGGTGCTGGTGGGCCTTGCGGGAGGTTCGGTGTTTGCAACGGCGGACAGCATGTTCGCGCTGTGTGCCGGCCGGGCGCTGCAGGGCATTGCTGTGGCGCTCGCCACCGGCGCCAGTTCGGCGGCGCTGCGCGAGCTGCTGCCCAGCCGTCCCGAGTGGGCGTCGAGGTTCACCTTGCTGGCGTCGGCGGGCGGCGTGGCGGCCGGTCCCGCCATCGGGGGAGTGCTTTCGATGCTGCCGGGGCCCACCTCGACTCCGTACTACCTGCATTCGCTGCTACTTGCAGGGCTGCTGGTCCCGCTGTACCTGCTGAAGGCCCGTCCGGCCATCACCTCGATCGCGGGTCCGCAGCCGTTGCGGGTGCTGGCGCCGCGCCGGCCATCGGTCTCCAGCGAGGCGCGCGGGGCATTTTGGCTGGCGTCCTCGGTGGGCTTTCTCAGTTTCACCGTCTTCGGCTTCTGTCTCTCCTTGGCGCCTGGCTATTTCGCCCAGATTGTGCACGCCGATTCGCGGCCGCTGATCGGGCTGCTGGCGGGACTGACGCTCGGGTCCTCCGCGCTCAGCCAACTCCTCGCCGTCCGGGGCCGTTTTGTGGTGCCTGCCGGGCTGGGCGTGCTGGCCGTGTCGGTGCTGCTGATCGCCGCGGCTGCCGCGTGGAGCAGCCCGTGGCTGCTGATCACCGCAAGCGTGGCCGCCGGAATCGGACAGGGAGTCTCCTTCCGGACAGTATTCAATGATGTTGCCGGAAGGGTCGAGGCGTCCCGCCACGCACAGATCATCAGCACCGTCTACGTCATTACCTACCTGGGCAGCGCGTTTCCCGTCATCGGGCTTGGGCTGGCAGCCGGGGTCGTTGGCCTGCAGACTGCGGTCACGGGCTTCGTTGTGCTCTGCGCCATCGCAGCGGGTGTCCTTGCTCTGATCACGCTGCGCGGGGCGTTGCGCCGGGCCTGACGTGATCGCCGGGCCTGACCTGAGAGCCGCACCGGACGGCGGCGGACGGTAGTCCTAATCCGGCAGCGGGCCCAGGTTTCCCTGGATGTGGTCGAACACGAGGGTGGTTTCGGTGTGGCCCACGACCGGGTCGGTGGCCAGGTTGTCCAGCACCCAGTCCCGCAGATCTTCAGTGGTGGCGACTGCGATATGCAGCAGGTAATCGACCGAACCCGAGGTGTGGAACGTGGACAGGACTGCAGGGAGCTTCGGGACCCGGGCGGTAAAGCGGTCGATCTGCTCGCGGTCGTGGGCCCGGAGCCTGACGGCAATGAGGGCCTGCACGGAACGGCCGATCGCGGACAGGCTCAGCTTCGCCTCGAAGCCTTCGATGATGCCGCGTTCGGTTAGCGCCCTGGTGCGCATCAGGGCCGTGGACGGAGCGATGCCGACCAGTTCGGCGAGCTGCTTGTTGGAGATCCTGGCGTCGGCCACGAGGGCCGCGAGCAAGCGCTCGTCGATGGCGTCCAACGGCTCGCCGGAGCTGGCTCCGGGCCGAAGATTCTTCGCACTGCTGCCCACGGGTCCTCCTTGGTGTGTTGTCAGTTCATCATAAGCGGCTGATTCCGGCACTTCCATTCGTCGACCCTACAAAACTCCGAATTATTGCCGGATACTTCTGGTATTCAATGGTGAATATTCATAAGGAGCAACGGTGCTTTCTCAAGACTCGCTGGCAGTCCACGCCGGCCGGAACGGCCTCACGGAACTGGGCGTTCACGCTGTGCCGATCGATCTTTCCACCACCGCGCCGCTTCCGTCCGTGCACGACGGGGGCCTCGCCTATGAACACATGGCCACCGGCGGCGCTCATTTGGAAGGGCAGAGCACCGTCTACCAGCGGCTCTGGAATCCGACCGTTGCGCGGTTCGAAGAAGGCGTCGCCGTCCTCGAAAAGACACCGGAGGCGGTCGCATTTGCCACCGGTATGGCCGCGCTTAGTGCTGTATTGCTAGCGGTCGTCGCGACCGAAAAGAAGCATGTGGTCGCGGTGCGGCCGCTGTACGGCGGGAGCGACTATCTGCTGGCATCGGGGGTGCTTGGCAATGACGTTACATTCGCCACCCCGGACGGTGTGCACGCCGCGCTCCGGCCCGATACCGGACTGGTGATCCTTGAGACGCCGGCTAACCCGAGCCTGGAACTCGTCGATATTGCCCGGGTGGCCGCAGCGGCGGACGGCGTCCCGCTTCTGGTTGACAACACTTTCGCGAGCCCCATCCTTCAGCAGCCCTTCGACCTTGGTGCCGATATGGTCCTGCACAGCGCCACCAAGTTCCTCGGCGGACATGGCGATGCGATGGGCGGTGTGGTGGCTGCCGCTCCCGAATGGAGCACGCGGCTGCGCCAGATCCGGGCCGTCACCGGCGGCATTCTCACACCGTGGCCGGCCTACCTGCTCCACCGCGGCCTCGCCACGCTCCCGGTCCGGGTGCGCGCTCAGCAAGCCAGTGCGCAGAAGGTTGCGGTCGCCCTGGCCGGGCACGGGCTCGTTCGGCGTGTCTTCTACCCTGGGCTGCCCGAGTGCGATCCGCAGGGGCTGATCGGCAGCCAGATGGCGGGTCCGGGCTCGCTGATCGCGTTCGAGGTGGGCAGCGCTGAGCAGGCCGAACGGATTCCCGGTGCGGTCGGCATGATTACGCATGCGGTTTCGCTCGGCGGCATCGACACCCTGATCCAGCATCCGGCTGGGCTGACGCACCGGCCGGTTGCAGCCGAGGCTAAACCGAATGCCAGCCTGCTGCGGGTCTCGATTGGCCTGGAAGACCCGGCCGACGTTGTGGCTGACCTCGTGCAGGCCATCGAAGCTACCCGCTAGCCGGAGCCGGAGCAGCGGCCGGGGCCGCCTGCCGGGCGGGGTGCACGACGGCGGTGATCACAGCCGTCGTGCCGGCCAGCCCGATCACGGCCAGGGCCAGGGCCGCCCAGCCAAGTGACTGGAAGACCAGTCCGCCGGCCCAGCCGATGACGCTGGATCCGAGGTAGTAGGCGAGGTTGTAGAGCGAGGCTGCCTGGGCCCTGCCGGTCCTGGCAATTACCCCGGTCCAGCCAGCGCCGACGCTGTGCGCCGCGAAAAAGCCGGCTGTGAACAGCAGCAGGCCCACCAGGATGGGCGCCAGCAATTGAAGCAGTGTCAGGGCCAGGCCGGCCACCATCAGCATCGTTCCTGCGATCAGCACAGTGCGCCGCCCGAACCGCGCAGTGAGTCCGCCGGCCCAGCGGGAGGAGACAGTGCCGGCAAGGTAGGCCAGGAAGATCAGGCTGACAATAGTGGCCGGCAGGCCAAAGGGTTCCCCGGAAAGCCGGAAGCCAAGGTAGTTGTAGACGGCCACGAATCCGCCCATCAGCAGGAATGCCTGGATGTAGAGGGCCATCAGGCGCGGGTTCCGGGCGTGTCCGGCCAGAGTGCGGAGCGCGCCGCGAAAGCCGCCGGCCGTTGCCGCCGTGAAGCCCCTGGCCCGGGGCACCAGGAGCAGGAACATGGCGGCCGCCGCGGCCGCGAGGAGCGAGACGGCCAGGGCAGCGGCCCGCCAACCCCAGAGTTCGCCGACAAAGCCGGCAACCAGCCGGCCGGCCAGCCCGCCCAGGGTGGTGCCGGCGACATATGTTCCGGCCGCCAGCGCCGCGTGGGCCTTGTTGACCTCCTCATGCAGGTATGCAATGGCGATGGCGGGGATGCCGCCCAGGGCCATTCCTTCGAGCATCCGCAGGCCCAGCAAGATCGGGAGGCTGGCGGCGAGCGGGACCATCAGGCCCAGGACCGTCGCCGCCGAGATGCCCCACATCATGGCACGGACGCGGCCGATGCGGTCGGCCAGGAACGACCAAGGAAGTACCGTCACGGCAAGCCCCGCAGTGGCTACGGAGATCGTCAGTGCCGCCTCGGCTGCCGTGACCTGCAACTCCGTTGCCATCATCGGCAGGACCGCCTGGGTGGAGTACAACTGCGCGAAGGTGGCGACGCCGGCAAAGGCCAGTCCGGCAAGAATCTTCGTGTAGGCCGCGGATCCCCTGGCGTGCCCTGGCCAGGCCGGCCCCGCCACGCCGATGACGCCCGGTGTTGCCGCGGAGCCTGCGGTGGGGAGTTGGCGGCGCAGGCGTCGGGGCATGATCTCAGGATAGGCTCCCCAAAGGCATGTCTCCAATGCATGTTTCCCATAGAATCAATAGCAAATATGGAACGATGGAAAGATTGGTCGACGGGCGTGGAGCACAAACAGATGGCCCAGCTGCTGCCGCTGCTTCCTTTGCTGGCCGAGCTCGGACGGACCCAGCACATTACTGCGACGGCAGAAGTGCTGGGACTGCCACAATCGACAGTCAGCCGGGGAATCGCGAGGGCCAGCAGCATCATCGGAACCGAACTGCTGATCCGTGACGGCCGCGGCGTGCGGCTGACCTCCGCGGCCAGGGCGCTCCTTCCGCATATCGAGGCTGCGCTGGGCGAGTTCCAGTCCGGCCTGGACCTGGTCCGGCATGAGTCGGAGGTGGCACGGGGCCGGATCGCGGTGTCCTTCCAGCACACCTTCGGGGAGGCAATGCTGCCGCTGTTGATCAGCGCCTTCCGCGTCCGGCATCCCCAGCCGGCCTTCGACCTCAGCCAGGGGGCACGGGCCGGTTGCCTGGCGGAGTTGGCTGCCGGTGCGGCAGACCTGGCGCTGACCGCCCCTGTCGCGGTTCCCGGCCGGCTGATCTCCTCCGCTGCCCTGTACCGGGAACCGTTGCGGCTCGTTGTGCACCACAGGCACCCGCTCGCGGGACGCCGTCGGGCCGCTCTGGCGGAGATCCGGGGCGAACCCTTCGTGGCGATGGGTCCCGGCTATGGCATGCGCTCGCTGACAGACGCGTTGTTCCGGGAAGCTGGTTTCCGGCCCCGCATCGCGTTCGAGAGCCAGGACACCCACACCGCCAGGGGACTCGTCTCGGCAGGGCTCGGCGTCAGCATCCTCCCGCCCGGCGGCCCTGCCCCTGCCCCCGGCGGCCCTGCCCCTGCCCCCGGCGGCCCTGCCCCTGCCCCCGAGGGCGCCGCGCAGCCCGGCGACCTTGGCTGGGTGGAGCTCGCACTGGATTCAGGCCTCGCCTTTCGGGAGATTGGCCTGGCCTGGCGGGAACGGCGCGGGGGAGCAGGCCCCGAGCCGTACCCGGTGCGCCTGTTCCGGGAGCTGGTGCTCAGTGAAGGCCCTGCACTCCTGGCAGGCTTCGTCCGCGAGCGCTCCGGCGCCTGAAACCGCCGTCATCCGCTAGCGGGTTCGATCCGGGCTCGCCGCATCGAAACCGCGAGTACGTCCGAAAGCCGCGAGCCGGCGGTATCCCTTCCGGCCGTCAGCCCAGCAGCTCCGCCACTACCTCCGCAACGGATCCGGCCCGGGCCCGTTGCCAGCCCGTCCCGGCCCAGAGGTTGACCCGCTCTCCGTCCCCTGCGGCGGCAGCAGCGGCGCGCAGCGGGGCGGTCAGGTGGTGCACAGCCGGGTAAGCGTCCGGGGCATCGGGATGGTCCCGGACAAAGTCGTTAACCAAGGCCCGGGCCGGCCGTCCGGTGAAGGCCCGGGTCAGCGCCGTCCGGGTGAAGTGCGGACTGGCGAGGGCATCCTTATGCAGCTGCCGGGCGCCGCTTTCGGCCGTGCGGAGGAACGCGGTGCCCAGCTGCGCCGCCTGGGCCCCCGCGGCCAGAACCTCCTCGACTCCCGCCCGGTCCATCACTCCGCCGGCAGCCACCAGCGGGATCCCGACGGCGGCCCGCACCGCTGTGACAAGTTCCGCCGTCGAGCCTGGCCCGCCGCCGCCGCCGCCGCGGTTGTGGCCGCGCCCCGTGGCGCCCGGCTGAAAGGCCGCACTGTGGCCGCCGGCGCTGCCGTGCTGCACCACCAGTGCGTCCACGCCCTGTCCTGCGGCCTCCAGCGCCTCGGAAACCGTCGTGACGGTCGCAAGCACAGCGGAGCCGGCCCGATGCAGCGCGCGCACCACGTCGGTGCCCGGCAGGCCGAACACAAAGCTGACCAGTTCCACCGGATCTGCCATCAATAACTCGACTTTGCCCGGCCACTGGTCGTTGTCATCAAGCCGCAGCGGCGGGATATCAATGCCGTACCGGAGGGCATCCGCGCGCAGGCTGCCGCGATAGTCCTCAAGCTGCGCGCGTAACGCTGCGGACGGTGGCAGCTGGGCGGGGTCCGGCACAAAGACATTGATCCCGAACCGGCCCCCGAGGGCGCGCGAGCTGCGGATCTCCGCCTGCATGGCCTCCACGGTTTTGTAGCCTGCGGCCAGGAAACCCAAGCCGCCGGCATCGTGCACCGCTTTCACAAAGTCCGGAGTTGATGCTCCGCCGGCCATCGGGGCGGCGATGATGCGCGAGTCGAAGATGTGGTGCGACATTGCTCACTCCTGTCGGTGATTCAGTAGTCTGGTCCGGTGACTCATTCTGACATCCCGCCGGCGGCGGACCCTGTTCTCCCGACCGCGCCCGCCACGGGTGCCGTGATCGGCCTTGATATCGGCGGGACCAAGACGCGCGGGGTGCGCTTTGAGGCCGGCAAGGCAGTGGCCGACGAATCCGTAGGCAGCTCCAACGTCCAAAATGTCAGCCGCGAAGAGGCTGCCCTGAACCTCGTGGAGCTCTTCGCCAGGATCGGCGGCGGCAAGGTTTCCCAGGTCTATGCGGGCGCCGGTGGCATCGATACCGATGACGACGCCGCGGCGCTCGCCGCCCTGATCGCCCCTAACGTGCCGGGTGCCCGCATCACAGTGGTCCACGATTCGCGGCTCCTGCTGGCGGCCGGCGGCGCCACCACCGGCGTCGCTGTTATTGGCGGAACGGGCTCGGCTGCTTGGGGCCGGAACAGTGGCGGCGAGGAAGCCCGGGCCGGCGGCTGGGGCTACCTGCTCGGAGACGAGGGCAGCGGCTACTGGCTGGGCCGTGAGGCGGTACGCCACAGCCTTCGCCGGATGAATCAGGGGCTGGAACCGGACCAGCTCACCACGGCGCTGCTGGCATCCTGCGGTGCGGATGAACCCAACAAACTGATCGCGCTGTTCCATTCTGCGGACACGGGGCGCCGGTATTGGGCCGAGCGGGCCCGGCTGGTGGTCGATGCCGCCCTCGCCGGCCACGCCGCCAGCCAGGAGCTGGTGGACCAGGCCGGACGGGATCTCGCTTCCCTCGCGGTGCAGACGGTCCGGCAGTTGGGCAGCCAGGGCCCGGTAATCCTGGGCGGCGGACTGGGTATGAACGTGCAGCTCCTGCAGGAATCCTTCCGGGCCGCGCTGGCCGATGCGGGCATCACCGACGTCCGCGTCCTGGCGCAGGACCCCGTCTTTGGAGTGCTGCGGCTGGTAGCCGAGCAGCGCCGAGGCTGATCCGGCCGGCTACTACGCTGGAGCAATGAGCCTGAACTTCGACACCCGCCCCGCCGCGTACGCGGTCATCATCCGCGACGGCGCCATCCTCCTGGCGTATTGGAAGCAAGGTGGCAAGGAAGGCTGGACCCTGCCGGGGGGCGGCCTTGACCTGGCCGAGCACCCTGTCGACGGCTGCCGCCGTGAGGTTTACGAGGAGACGGGGTACCACGCCGAAGTCGGTGCCATGCTGGGGATTGATGTTGGCCATTGGCCGGCTGAGATCCGGATCGACGGCGGTGAACGGGACTTCCAATCGCTCCGGCTCGTCTACGAGGCGACGGTCACCGGCGGGCACTTACGGCACGAGGTGGACGGCAGCACCACACACGCGGCCTGGATTCCGTTGGCCGAGGTCGAAGGGCTGAACAAGGTCTCGCTCGTCGACGCGGCGCTCCGGCTCCGCCGCGAGCGGCCAGTCAACGGAAAAGTCTCCTGACGGCGTCCTAGCCAGGGCGGGGGAGCCCGGTTAGGCTGGGACCGTCGGCAAAATATGCGGCGGCATTCTGGAAGTGACGCGGGAGGTGGAGATGATGACTGCAACCGAACTGTGCGCACTGCGCGCCACCACCAGCCAGCCCCATATTTTTTCCCCGGTCAGCAGCAACCGCCAGCCCTAACTCGGCGAGGTTCAAACGAACCCGCAGCGCGGCACGCGCACCGGGGCCCACCTAAGGGTTCCTCGTTGAGATCTTCTTCTGCACGTCCAGGCGCCATGGGCGCCAGCCCGGCCAAAACCAAGCAACTGCTTGTGGGCCCCGCGGCCTACGGCTTCACTGCCGGCATCGCCGATCGGTACGCGGCCCACCCTGTGCCCGGCGGCACCGGCACGGGGCGGATCATCAGGGTGGACCGAAACCTGGTCCTCATCGCCACCTGCGATACGACCCTCCACTTGCCCTACCCCGGCAACGGCGCACTGCCCGTCACCGGGGACTGGGCCTGGCTGGGATCCAACGCGGCTGGAGAGGCTGCCATCACCGGGATTCTCCCGCGGCACTCGGAACTGAGCCGCAAACGCGCCTTTGAAGGCTCGTCCGAGGCACAGGTCCTCGCCGCCAACATGGATGTCGTCGGCATTGTGGTGCCCGTGGACCGGCCGCTTAGCCATAACCGGCTGGAACGGACCCTCGTCGCCGCGTGGGACTCGGGTGCCACACCGATGGTCATCATCACCAAAGCGGACCTTGCCGACATCGCGGACGACGTCGTTGGCACCGTAATTCGCCAGGCCGCCGGCGTCGCGGTAATCACCACCTCCGCGGAACAGCGTGACGGCCTCGACGAACTGCTGGGCCACCTCCCGCCCGGCGGCACCCTTGTGCTGCTGGGCCCTTCGGGGGCCGGTAAGTCGACTCTTATCAACGCCCTCGCCGGCGTCCGGGTCCAGGATACGGGAGCAGTCCGCGCCGGTGACGGCAAAGGAAAGCACACCACCACCTCCCGCGAACTGGTGCCTCTGCCCGGCGGTGCGGTGCTGATGGACACTCCGGGGGTTCGAGGCTTCGGGCTCTTCGATGCCGACGGCGGGATGGCGCAAATGTTCGGCGATCTCGAGGAGCTCTTCGCACGGTGCCGGTTTTCCGATTGCGCCCACGGCAGCGAACCCGGCTGTGCCGTGCAGGGCGCACTCGGTGACGGATCCCTCGATGACCGCCGCTGGGAGAGCTACCTGAAACTGCAGCGTGAACTCAAAGCCCTGTCCCGGCGGCATGATGCTGCCGCCGACCGCGCTTTTGCGCGGGGGCGGCAGCAACAGATCGCCGACGCCGGTAAAAGCCAGCGGGCGGCGGCGCGGGACAGCCACGAGGCTGCGGAAAACCAAGGTGTAAGACGCGGCAGGAGAGGCCGGAGCGGGCAGCCAGGGGCCGGCCGGCGGCACCGGTGACACTGCGCAGGGTGCCGCGGGATGTGCCGTAGCGCAAGGGTGGGTGCCGCGGCGGAAGTTTTTTCCTGCGGCACCCATCCAAAACCGGCCGCCCTACGAATCATTAAGTCAGCAACAGCGCCCTTGACGATTTCACTGCTTTTTCCTGACTTTGTCAGTAGCGCTGGCTACGCTGGGTCCTACTGCTTTACAGTCAAAAATCAGCATGCCTAAGATCAGCAAGCTGGACCGTCCGATATTGCCGCCAACAGTTAGGTAAGCCCGGAAATGGCTGAAGCCATGATCGAGTTCCAGAACGTCACCAAGCAGTACCAGGGCGGCGCGCCGGCCGTCGATGACCTGACCATGTCCATCGACAAGGCAGCCATTACGGTCTTTGTCGGGCCGTCGGGGTGCGGCAAGACCACCTCGCTGCGGATGATCAATCGGATGGTCGAGCCGACGTCGGGATCCATCACAGTGGGTGGCGAGGACGTTACGACAGGGCCGGCGGCGAAGCTGCGCCGCTCCATGGGCTACGTGATGCAGTCTTCCGGGCTGATGCCGCACCGCTCGGTACTGGACAATATCGCCACGGTTCCCCGGCTCAACGGCGTGTCCAAGGCCGAGGCGCTCAAACGCGCACACGAACTTCTCGACGTCGTCGGGCTGGCGTCCGCGCTGGGCAAACGGTATCCCTCTCAGCTGTCCGGCGGCCAGCAGCAGCGTGTGGGAGTGGCGCGTGCGCTTGCCGCGGACCCGCCCGTGCTGCTGATGGATGAGCCTTTCAGCGCCGTGGACCCGGTGGTCCGCGACGAATTGCAGCAGGAACTCCTGCGGCTACAGCGCGACCTGGCCAAGACCATCGTGTTCGTCACGCACGACATTGACGAGGCCACGGTGCTGGGGGACAAGGTGGCTGTCTTTGGCCTGGGTGGCAAACTGGCGCAGTACGCAACTCCGGAAGAGATCCTGCGTGCCCCCGCCAACGACTTTGTGGCCTCGTTTGTGGGCCGGGACCGCGGCTTCCGCCACCTCGCTTTCAGCCCGTCCGACGGCGTCACAGTGCACCCTGCCAGGACAGTTACTGCCGATGAACTCAAACTCGCCGGCAACGACGCCGCCGGTTGGCAACTGCTGGTCGGTCACGACCTGCGTCCGCTGGGCTGGTCGGGCCCGGGCATGGGGTCCGAATCGGTTCCCGGCGGGTCTCTCTTCCGCAAGGGCGACACGCTCCGCCGCGCGCTCGACGCGGCCCTGTCCTCGCCCTCCGGTCTCGGCGTCGTCGTGGACGAGGACGGCCGGGTGGCCGGCGTTATCACCGCTGAAGAAGTCCTCGCCGTGATCGAATCGGACCGGCACGTCCGGCACGGCGCGCTCTGATGGAATGGTTCCTGGCAAACAGCGCTCAGGTCTACAGGCTCGCCGGGCAACACCTCGTCCTGGCCATCTTGCCGATGGTTTTCGGAGTGCTGATTGCAGTGCCGGTGGCACAATTTGCGCGGCAGAACCGCGGACTGCGGTCCGTGCTGGTGACGGCGTCCTCACTGCTGTACACCATCCCGTCCCTGGCGCTTTTTATCATCCTGCCGACCGTGCTGGGGACGCGGATCCTGGACCCGGTCAACGTGGTTGTTGCCCTGACCCTCTATGCCGTCGCCCTGCTGGTACGTGCCACCCTGGATGCTTTTGACTCCGTCGACGAGGACCTCCGGCAGGCGGCGGTCGCCATGGGCTTCAAGCCCTTTGCCCGCTTCCTGCAGATCGATCTGCCGCTTTCCCTGCCGGTGCTTTTTGCCGGATTGCGCGTCGTCTCAGTAAGTAACATCTCACTGGTCAGCGTCGCGGCCCTGCTGGGCATCGGCAACCTCGGTATGCTTTTCACCTCCGGGCTGCAGCGCGATTTCGTCACCGAAGTGATGGTGGGCATCATCGCCATCCTGATTCTCGCGCTGGTGATGGACGCTGTCCTGGTCCTGCTGGAGCGGCTGCTGACACCCTGGAACCGTGCCGCGGCCGCCCCGGCTGCCGGCACCGAATCCGGCCACCACACGCCGGGGACCAAGGCCGCGGCGCTCCGGTTCGCCCGTCCCAAGACGGGCGGGGGAAACGCATGAGCAACGTCGTGACCGAAACCTTCGCATGGCTCGGCGACCCCAAGCACTGGACGGGCAGCGCCGGCATCCCGGAACGTCTCGTGGAGCACCTGCTGTACACCGGCCTGGTGATGCTGATCGCCACCGCCATTGCGGTGCCTATCGGCCTCTACGTCGGGCATACCGGGCGCGGGCGGGTCGCCGTTGTTGCTCTCGCCGGCGCCCTGCGTGCGCTGCCGACCCTCGGCCTGCTGACGCTCTTTGTCCTGCTGGCCGGCATCGGACTGATGCCGCCGATCTGGGCGCTTGTGATCCTGACCGTGCCGCCGCTGCTCGCCGGCACCTATGCCGGCATTTCCAGTGTGGACCGGAACGTCGTCGACGCCGCGCGGGCCATGGGCATGACCGAACTCCAGGTGCTCTTCCGGGCCGAGTTTCCCAACGCGCTGCCCGTGATGTACGGCGGATTCCGGACCGGTACACTCCAGGCCATCGCCACCGTCTCGGTCGTCGCATATATCAACCTGGGGGGGCTTGGCCGCTACTTGTTCGACGGGCTTGTGCTCTCAGACTTCCCGCAGATGCTGGGCGGCTCCCTGCTCATCGCCGGCCTCGCGATCACCGTCGACCTGGCCCTTGCCCTCATCCAGCGGCTCTTCCTGTCCCGGGGAACCGCATCACAGCCAAACCGAAGCCATCAGGCTGCGGTTGATCTCACAGACCCCGTACCAGCGGGGACTGTTGTTCAAGGAGGTACGTCATGAAGGAAACCCGCCAACGAGCACTCGGCAGGCGCGCATTCGGCGGCCTGGCCGCCGGCGTCGGCCTGGCCATGGCATTGTCCGCCTGCGGCGGCTCATCCGATCCGCTCTCCACCGCACCCGCCTCTGCCGGAACCGGCTCCGGTTCCGGCGCGGCCCTCGTAATCGGTTCGGCCGATTTCCCTGAAAGCCAGATCGTCGCCGAGGTCTACGCCGGTGCACTGAACGGGGCCGGCGTCACGGCAAGCACCAAGCCGAACATCGGTTCCCGCGAGGTTTATTTCAAGGCGGTCCAGGACGGATCAGTGGACGTCATTCCCGATTACAGCGGAAACCTGCTGCTGCACGTGAGCAAGGACGCCACGGAGGTCTCCGCGGGAGACATCTACAAGGCACTCTCGGAGAAGCTGCCTGAGGGACTGGCCGTGCTGGAGGCTTCCAAGGCAGAGGACAAGGACGCGATGGTTGTGACCAAGGCCACTGCGGAGAAGTACCAGTTGAAGTCGATCGAGGACCTCGCCAAAGTCTGCAGCGAAATCGTGGTGGGTGCCCCGGCGACCTTCGCGGAGCGCGCCTACGGGCTCCCCGGCCTGAAGAAGAACTACGACTGCGTGCCCAAGAAGCTGGAACCGTTCAGCGACGGCGGGGGTGCCGTCACGCTCAAGGCCCTCCTCTCGGACCAGGTCCAGGTAGCCGACATCTACACCACCACTCCGTCCATCGCAGACAACGACCTGGTGGTGCTCGAGGACCCGAAGGACAACTTCATCGCCCAGCAGGTCCTCCCGCTGTACAACAAGGCCAAGATGACGGACAAGGCGAAGGAAACCCTGAACGCGGTCTCGAAGGTTCTCACCACCGAAGACCTGATTAACCTCAACCGGGCTGTCAGCGGCAGCCAGAAGCAAAACCCGAAGGACGCTGCTGCGGCCTGGCTCAAGGACAAGGGACTGGTCAAGTAGGGCCTGCCCCCGGCTTTTTCTGAGGAACGACGGCGGTGGCCGGACTTCCCTGCGGATGCGGGGCGGGCCGGCGGCCGCCGTCGCGGTTTTTCCGCCTGTGACGGCGGCCCGGTGTTGTGAGTCAGATCTCGCCGGAACTACATCCGCCATATGGCATATTTGATGAATGGCAGAATTCAAGCAGTCCACCAAGCTTCATAATGTCCTTTACGACATCCGTGGACCAATCCTTCAGGCCGCCCAGCAAATGGAGGCGGAGGGTCATCGGATCCTCAAACTGAACATCGGAAATCCGGCCCCGTTTGGGTTTGAAGCGCCGGACGCGATCCTGGTGGACATGATCCGACACCTGCCGCACGCCCAGGGCTACAGCGACTCCCGTGGCATCTTCTCGGCCCGGACAGCTGTCTCCCAGTACTACCAGACCCGCGGGATCCAGAACATCCACGTCGATGACATCTACCTTGGCAACGGCGTCAGCGAACTTATCACCATGTCCTTGATGGCGCTGCTGGACGACGGCGACGAGGTCCTCATCCCCACGCCGGACTACCCGCTCTGGACGGCCTCCGTGGCCCTGGCCGGCGGCCGGCCGGTGCACTACCTGTGCGATGAGGAGTCCGGCTGGCAGCCCGACCTGGAGGACCTCGAAGCGAAAATCACCCCGCGCACCAAGGGCATCGTGGTGATCAACCCCAACAACCCCACCGGCGCCGTCTATCCAGAGGAAACGCTCAAGAAGATTGTGGTCCTGGCCGAAAAGCACGGACTGGTGCTGTTCGCCGACGAGATCTACGAAAAGATCCTCTATGAGGACGCCGTGCACGTGAACATGGCCAGCCTTACCGGTGACGACGTCCTGTGCCTGACTTTCAGCGGACTGTCCAAGGCCTACCGGGTGTGCGGCTACCGGGCGGGGTGGATGGCTATTTCCGGACCAAAAAAGGAAGCCGCGGATTATCTCGAGGGCATCAACCTGCTGGCGAACATGCGTCTGTGCGCGAACGTCCCGGCGCAGCACGCGATCCAGACGGCGCTGGGCGGATACCAGAGCATCAACGATCTGATCCTGCCGGGCGGCCGGCTGCTCGAGCAGCGTAACAAGGCCTATGACATGCTCAACGCCATTCCCGGGGTCAGCACGCAGCAGGCACGGGGGGCGATGTACCTCTTCCCCAAGCTCGATCCTGAGGTTTACCGCATCCGCGACGATGAGAAGTTTGTCCTGGACCTGCTGCGTGAACAAAAGATCCTTGTCTCCCACGGCCGCGCCTTCAACTGGGTCCGCCCCGACCACTTCCGGATGGTCACCCTGCCGCTTGTGAAGGATCTGGAGGAGGCCATCAACCGTATGGCGGACTTCCTGAGCCGGTACAAGGGGAACTAGCCTGAACTGAGCAGCGGCGCGGGCGGTTGTCCGGCGTTCCGAACGGAGGCTGCCTGAACCGGAAAGAGGCAAGGGATGTCAGACATCGTGAGATTCAAGCAGCACCCTTCTGAGACTTTGAAGGTGGGTAAGGGTTTCAGGCTGAAGGACGTGGATCCGGACGCCACCCCGGGATACCCGGGGGACAAAAGTGATGGCGAGCTGCTGCTCTCCGACCTGGACGATAACCTGACGGTGTTCCAGGAGCAGCTCTTTGCCGAGTCCCGGTTCGGCGGCACCAAGCGCCTCCTGTTGATCCTGCAGGCCATGGACACCGCTGGCAAGGGTGGAATCGTGAACCACGTGATGGGCACCATGAACCCGCAGGGGGTCCAGTTGAGGTCGTTTAAGGCCCCCACTGACGAGGAGAAGTCGTATGACTTCCTGTGGCGGATCGAGAAGGAAGTGCCCGCGGCCGGCATGGTGGGAGTCTTTGACCGGTCCCACTACGAGGACGTCCTGATCCACCGCGTCCACCGTTGGGCGGATCCGAAGGAACTCGAACGCCGCTACCAGGCCATCAACGAATTCGAAGCCCGGCAGACCGCCGCCGGGACGAAGATCGTTAAGGTGATGCTCCACATCAGCCCCGATGAGCAGAAGGAGCGGTTGCTCGCCCGGCTGGACGATCCGGCCAAACTTTGGAAGTACAGCAGCAACGACCTTAAAGAACGCGCGTTCTGGGACGACTACATGGCTGCCTACCAGGCGGCTTTCGACCACACGAATTCCAGCGCTTCACCCTGGCATGTCGTGCCGGCCAACAAGAAATGGTACGCCCGGATCGCCGTCCAGCAGCTGCTGCTGGACGCGATGGACGGGCTGAAGCTGGAGTGGCCGGTTCCCGAGCTTGACGTCGCACTGGAGCGGGACCTTGTGGAGCGCTCCTGAGCGGCCGTGCCGGGACTACTCCGGGCTGTCCCGGGCGGCTAGGTCCCGGGCCGCGGACAGGCGCTTGCGGGCACCCTCGAGCCATTGTTCGCAGCGTTTGGCCAGAGCCTCGCCGCGTTCCCACAAAGACAGCGACTCCTCAAGGCTTACGCCGCCTGCCTCGAGTCTGCTGACGACCCCGACGAGTTCCTCGCGGGCTTCCTCATAGCTCAGGGCATCAATGTCGTTGCCGGGCGTGGTTTCTGCTGCCATGGTGTGCTGCTCCTTGTTGCGTCGGGGGAAGGAATTGATCGGGGCTGGCCGGGCGGGGTTTTGATTCTGCGGTGACCCGCTTTGCCGGCACCGGACTTAGTCTTCGGCGGGTTCCTGGCCACCGGTCGACTCTGCGGTGAACCGGCCACCGGCCACGCGAACGGTGAGGGGAGTGCCGGGCGGAGCCTGCTCGGGGTGCCGCACAACGCCGTGCCCGGTGCCCGGGGTCGAACCGCCGACGGCGAGCTGCACTACCGCATATCCCCGGTCCAGGGTTTTCTGCGGCGAGAGGGCCCGGACCTGGGCCTTCAGGTGCACCAGCTGGTCGGACGCCCGCACGACGGCGGTGGTGACCGCGGCCCGGGAACGGCCGGTGAGCCGTTCGACGTCGTCGTACCGGCTCCTGACCATAACGTCGGGGGACGCCAGCACAGGACGGGATCTCAACGCCGCCAACCGGTCCGTTTCGCGTTCCACCAGTCGGGTGACACCGCGCCGAAGCTGCTCCCGGGCCTGACGGACCCGGGCGAGCTCCTCGACGACGTCCGGGACGATCCGCTTGGCAGCGTCGGTCGGGGTGGAGGCGCGCAGATCCGCGACATCGTCAAGAATCGGCCGGTCCGCCTCGTGGCCGATCGCGCTCACTATCGGTGTGGACGCGACGGACACCGCACGGATAAGTTCCTCGTTGCTGAACGGCAGCAGATCCTCCAACGCACCGCCGCCGCGGGCGATCACGATGACGTCCACCGCCGGGTCCGCATCCAGTTCGCGGAGTGCGGCGATGACCTGTGCGACCGCAGTGTTGCCCTGGACAGCCACCTCTCGGACTTCGAATTCCACAGCGGGCCAGCGCAGTGCTGCGTTGCGCAGCACATCCTTCTTGGCGTCCGAGTTGCGCCCGGTGATCAGGCCGATCCGGTGCGGAAGCAGCGGCAGGCGCTTCTTGCGGGCATCGGAGAAGAGCCCTTCCGCCGCCAGGGCATGCCGGAGCCGCTCGATCCGTGCGAGCAGGTCACCAAGGCCAACCGGCCGGATGTCCTTTACCGACATGTTCAACCTGCCGGTCTTGAGCCACAATTCCGCCTTGAGCAGGGCTACGACCCGGGAGCCTCGTTCCAGCGGGCTTTCCTGCCGGTCCAGCACATTAGTCCAGACCGACGCAGGCAGGGAGATTTCGGCGTCGATGTCTCGCAGCGTGAGGTAGGCGTTGGTGCCCCGCCGGTTCAGTTCGATCACTTGGCCTTCGACCCAGGCGGACGGGGCGCGGTCAATGTGCGTCTTGAGCTTTTGGGACAACAGCTGCAAGGGCCAAGGATTGTCGGGGCTGGTTTCTGCCGCCGTGGCCGGAACGGTCGTGGCTGCTGCGGCGTCCTCAGACATGCCGGTACCCCGGTACGGGGATGGCCTGGTGCATATGGATAGGTGTCCTTTGCCGGGGCGGGGCGGCCCGCACGGGTCCTTCTCGGCGATTGCGCATCAGGAAGGGCCAGCGGCGGACAACTCGAATGTGTCGGGTTCAACTCTATCCATAGGCCTACCATGGGGGCGCGACTTTATTGTTCGGCAGGACGCCCCCCGTAAGATGGCACTACCCGTCAATTTCCTAGGAATCCTTGTGCGCACTTTTGTTTCGGCCGTAGCGGTAATCATCGGTCTTGTCCTTACGGCTGTCGCTATTCCAGCCATGTGGGTGGATCGGAATATCGTGCAGGAGGACGGTTTTGTGGCGTTCGCCGCCCCGCTGGGCAAGGACCCGGCGTTCCAGCAGCGGCTGGCCGGCGCCGCGGTCGGCAGCCTCGGCGCGGATCAAATTCCCCCGGCGATCAGTGGACTCGTTACGCCAGTCTTGCAACGTGCCGCCAAGTCCCTCACGGCCATGCCCGGCTATCCCGAGGCCTGGACCGAAACCCTGCGCAAGAGCCACCGGCTGAATTTCGCCGACCCCAAGGCTCGTCCCGCCGGCACGGGCACCGGAACCTCATTGACGCTGGACCTCGCCCCACTCGTCGGTCTGGTGGCGAACCAGGTGGCGGAAGCCACCTCCTTGCAGCTGACGGCCCCTGACCAGCTGCCGATTACCCTTGGGCAACCGAAGCACCGGCAGATCCTGGACCGGGTCTCCGCTGTCGCTCCGATTGGCTACCCGCTCGCCGCCGGCGCCCTCATCTCCTTCGCGCTGGCCTTCGTGGCCGCCCGGCGGCGCCCCACAGTCCTCGCCGGGATCGGGCTCGGTGCCCTCGTGCTGGCCGGAGCCTGGCAGCTTGCTGCCGGCGCAGCCGGGAGTGCGGTGAAGGGAACGTCCAGCGGCAACGCGGTCGCGGAGATCTTCAAGAGCGAGTTCGTCTCCGCTGCCAGCTCAAGTTTCGGCCAGTGGATCCTGGCGGCAGCGGCGGCTGGCGGCGTCTTGCTCGCGGCCGGCCTGATCCTGCGCGCCCGCCCCCACCGCCGGGTGCCGCAACCGCTGGCACAGCAGCAGGTCCCTCAACACCGGTAGCATTGGGGCATGACCTCCACAGCCGTGTCCATTCCGATGCCAACCGTCCCGCGCCGTCGGCGTTCGCCGGAGGAAGTGCTGGCGGCAGCCGCCGTAGCGGGCCCCAAAAGGGTTCTGCTCGCCGCGCCGCGCGGCTACTGCGCCGGCGTCGACCGGGCAGTCATCGCGGTGGAAAAAGCGCTGGAGCACTACGGCCCTCCGGTTTACGTCCGCAAGCAGATCGTCCACAACGTGCACGTGGTGAGCTCCTTGGAGGAAAAAGGGGCAATCTTCGTTGACGAGACCGACGAGGTCCCCGAGGGTGCCCTGGTGATCTTCTCTGCCCACGGCGTCTCGCCGGCTGTGGTCCAGTCTGCCGAGGACCGGGGTCTGCGGACCATCGACGCGACCTGCCCGCTCGTCACCAAGGTGCACAAAGAAGCCGTGCGCTTCGCGAAGGACGACTTCGACATCCTCCTAATCGGCCATGACGGCCATGAGGAAGTCGAGGGAACGGCAGGCGAGGCTCCCGAGCACATCCAAATCATCAACGGCCCGCACGAGGTCGGCAAGGTTACGGTCCGGGACCCGGAAAAGGTCATCTGGCTTTCCCAGACCACGCTCAGCGTTGACGAAACGATGGAAACCGTCCGGCTCCTCAAGGAACGGTTCCCCACCCTGCAGGATCCGCCCAGCGACGACATCTGCTACGCGACAACTAACCGACAGGTCGCCATCAAGAAGATCTCACCCCAGGCCGACTTGGTCATCGTCGTCGGATCGGCAAACTCGTCGAACTCTGTCCGGCTCGTGGAAGTGGCGCTGGAGTACGGCGCGAAGGCTTCCTACCGGGTGGATTTCGCCAACGAGGTCGACGAATCCTGGTTCGAAGGGGTGGCGACCGTTGGTGTGACCTCGGGCGCCTCGGTTCCGGAAGTCCTGGTCAAGGACGTCCTGCGACTGCTGGCTGACTACGGCTACGGCACCGTCGAGGAAGTCGTCACGGCCGAGGAAGACCTGCTTTTCTCGCTGCCGAAAGAACTTCGCGCCACGTTGAAGCAGGCCGGGGACGTCACCCGTGCCCTCGGCGGCCGCGGGGCACGCACCACCCAGACCTCTTAGGAACTCCCGGCCCCGGGCCGGCTAGGCTGCCGATTCCCGGACCTCCTCGCCCGAGTCGCTGCCGGGGTTCCCGGCCGAGGTCCCGGAACCGTTCCCGGGCTGGAGTTCGGGGGCGGCCACGGAACGCGGCGTCACCTCCACGGCAGCAGGTGTGACCAGACCTGCGGCGTCCAGGGCATTGAGCTTCCGGGCCGTCGGCAGCACCCGCGCCTCCAGGGTTCCCACCAGGGAGTTGTAGCGTTCCACGGAGGTTTTCAGCGAGGAGCCGAGCTTGGTGACGTTCTCACCGAGCGTTCCCATCCGTTCGTACAGCTGGCGGGCAAGTTCGAACAGCTCCCGGGCGCTGTCCGTCAGGACGTCTTGACGCCAGGTGAAGGCTACGGATTTCAGCACTGCCAACAAGGTTGAGGGCGATGCCAGCACCACATTCTTGGACAGGGCATAGTCCAGCAGGGCCGGGTCCGCGGACAGCGCGGCCGCGAGAATCGATTCGGCCGGCAGGAAACAGACCACAAGTTCCGGGGAGTTGCCCGGAATGTCCCAGTACTTTTTCCCGCTCAGCGCGTCCACATGGGCCTTCAAGGCCTTGGCATGGGCCAGGAGATGAGCCTGCTGCCCGCCCAGCGACTGTGGGTGGGGCGGGCCCGCGGCGGACGCACCAAGCTCCTGTGCCGCCAGATATGACGTGAGCGGTACCTTCGCGTCGACGACGAGTTGCTTCTGACCGGGAAGCTGCACCACCAGGTCTGGCCGGACACTGGCCTCGGTTGCGCCGTGGGCCTGCCCGCTGTGGACCTGCTCGTGGAAATCCACATGGCGCAGCATCCCCGCGGCCTCGACCACGCGGCGCAACTGGACCTCACCCCACTGTCCGCGGGCGCTGTTGGACCGCAGCGCGGACTCAAGGGCATGCGTTGAGCGCAGCAGCTGTTCGTCGGAAAGGCGGGCTTCCTGCAACTGCTGCGCGAGCTGCCCGTACTGTTCCAGGCGGTCGCGTTCCAGGAGCGAAACCTGCCGCTGAACGGCCGTGAGCTTCTCCGCCACCGGGGCCAGGGCCCGCAGTACGCTGCCGTCCTGGTTCCGGGATTCGCCGAGTTCCCGGTTCTGGGCTGCCAGCAGTCGCCGCTCGGCGTCCGCCGCGGCGAACTGGGCGCTGACCTCGGCAAGCCGGCCCGAGACGGCGTCGAAGTCGTGCTCCACCGCGGCGGTTCGTCGCCGCACCAGCAGGTAGGCCACGACGGCGCCGGCGACGGCGCCAATGAGAAGCATCAGAAGTGAAAGGATCAGTGCAAAAGCGTCCATGCCTTCACTCTGGCATGCCCCTGTGACAGTTTGCGTCCGACTCCCGGCAGCGGTCCCGGTCCCGGGCCGCAAGCGGGTAGAATTGGTCCTCGTGGCTCTTACTATTGGCATCGTCGGACTGCCCAACGTCGGCAAATCAACTCTTTTCAACGCACTGACCCGCAACCAGGTGCTCGCAGCGAACTACCCGTTCGCCACGATCGAGCCCAACGTTGGTGTGGTCAACCTGCCGGACCCGCGGCTCGCCAAGCTGGCCGCCGTCTTTGGGTCCCAGCGTCTGCTGCCGGCTCCGGTGTCGTTTGTGGACATCGCCGGTATCGTCAAGGGCGCCTCGGAGGGCGAAGGCCTGGGAAACAAGTTCCTTGCCAACATCCGCGAGGCCGAGGCCATCGCGCAGGTTGTCCGTGTGTTCGCTGATCCCGACGTCATCCACGTCGACGGCAAGGTGGATCCCCGCTCCGACATGGAGACCATCAACACCGAACTGATCCTGGCTGACTTGCAGACCATTGAAAATGCAATTCCCCGGATCGAAAAAGAAGTCAAGATCAAGAAGCGGGAAGCGGCTGAACTTGCAGCCATCCAGGCGGCCCAGGCCGTCCTGGAACGCGGCGACACCATCTTCTCCTCGGTCAAGAGCGACAAGCTGGAGATGGAACACCTCAGGGAGCTCAGCCTCCTCACGGCCAAGCCATTTATCTACGTTTTCAACGCGGACGAAGGTATCCTCGGCAGCCCCGAGAAGCAGGAAGAACTGCGGGCCATGGTTGCCCCGGCAGACGCCATCTTCCTCGACGCCAAGCTCGAGTCCGACCTCGTGGAACTGGACGAGGAGGAAGCCCGCGAGATGCTGGAACTGAACGGCCAGGAAGAATCCGGACTCGACCAGCTGGCGCGCGTCGGCTTCCACACCCTTGGACTCCAGACTTACCTGACGGCCGGCCCCAAGGAAACCCGGGCGTGGACCATCCACCAGGGTGATACGGCCCCGCAGGCCGCCGGCGTGATCCATTCTGATTTCCAGCGCGGATTCATTAAGGCCGAGGTCGTCTCCTTCAACGATCTCATCGAAGCCGGTTCCATGGCCGAGGCGAAGTCCCGGGGCAAGGTCCGGATAGAAGGCAAGGAATACGTGATGGCCGACGGCGACGTGGTTGAATTTAGATTTAATGTGTAGATTCTTCGCCTGAATCAGTTGAAATGCCGCCCTCCGTGAAAACGAACGAGGGCGGCATTTCTTGTAACAGAATTGATAGTCGTAGCGTCAAGGACCTTCGGACGGAGTCCGGGTGCATAGGAAATTTCGGGCTTTTTCCTCGGATACCCAATGACCTGCGACTCCAACGCGAGGCGATGCGGGTCTTTCCCTTACCAGCGCTCACGAGTCATTTCACAGCTAACCCCTTGATGCCGACCGGGGAGGGGGCCATCTCGGTCGTTTCCTTATGGGGCCAGGGCTGAGGCGGTGGAACCGGCGGTTTCCGGTATGGAGCAGGCAGTTGCCCTCGCCGCGTCATCAATCCCCGGGGGAATCGTTGTAGCGGCCCTGAACGACGTTGTTACCAACACTCTCGGCCCGAACACCAGGGAAGCGCTGGCCCGGACCGGGACGATCGTCTCGTCGACGGTGCAGGCAGTTAGTTTCTACGCTCAGGGCGACCTCGATATGGCCGCCGGGGCCCAGCGAAGCGCGGCTATGGCCGGCTCCGATACTGAAATGCCGGGCACTCGTCACCGGCCCCTGCCCCAGTAATCGCCGAAGTTGAAGGGTTAGCGACGTGGTCTTAGCGCCAGAGGTTTGCACAGCTGTCGGAGCCTCCGGACTGGATCCCTCCGGGGGGTTCCGTCTGCCCGACTCCGATTCGCTCGACTCCGCAGCCGCCGATCTCACCATCCACGCTGCGGCATTCCGCAATGGCATGGACACCGCGGCGCAGACCTGGACGGGATTAGGCGCCTCCTATGCCTCCGAGGAGTCCCCCACCGTTCTGGCGGCCTTCTCCAGGGTTTCACCGCTGGCGGCACGAGTCGCGGAGGACGCCCAGCAGACATCCCAGTCTCTGAGGGCTTTCTCGTCAACCTGCCGGGACCTGCGGCAGCGGCTGGAGGCCTATGGCCGCGGAGTGCAGCAACTGGATGCAGACATTGACGCGTTCCCGACATCGGTCGAGAAGAAAACTATGGTCAAGGACCAGCTCATCGTGGTGGAATTTATATTCAATGTGTAGCTAGACCGCCGTTCGGCGACTTTATCAGCTGCACAAGTTATCTGAATAAATCATTTCGGATACTTGCCAGACACCTTTGCCACGGCGTTGGCGGACTCGTGAAGAACCGGTAGCCGTTGCGCAGGAGTGTGAGACAATGCTCCCTCGGTTGCGGGACCTATCCCAATGCGCCCCAGGCATCGTAGTTGTTCCACCTAAGAGTTGATGTCCAGGACCCTTGCTGTGCGACGGAGCCGGGCTGCGGTCCGAACCGGGTCGATAGTGAGCGTTTCTGGCCCCGATACCGTTGCGGCCGGTGTGTTCGCCCAGCGGGCGCCTGCTGGAGCTAAATCGCCTCCTGTAACACACAGTGTCTGGGCTGCCGCGGAGATCTCGGACAGTGGGCCCTCTTAAAATGGGGGTCTACCGAAAGTAGAGATCAGCATGACCGCATCACGGAAGCGATTTACCCAGGAGTTCAGGGACGAGTTGTGCCGGGAGGTGATCAACACGTCCAAGCCGATCAAGGACGTGGCCACCGCGTACGGTGTCGGCCCCGAGACGCTCCGGAACTGGCTGGTCAAGTACCGTGAGGCCAACGGCGGCACGGAGGCGGATCTGACAGTGCCGGAACGGGCCCGGCTGAAGGAGCTCGAGAGGGGAAATCAGGAGCTACGGGCGGAGACTGCTTTCCTGAAAAGCCACCGCTTACTTCGCGCGGGAGCAGCGGTAGTGAGCAAGTACGAATACATCGACTCCCAGAAAAGTGAGCCCGCCAACCTGAATTCGGTCTGGGCCGCCCGTCCTCAATCGGCCACCTCGGCCCGCCGGCAGGGCCTGACCGAGCGGATCCAGCACTTCTTCGAGGAGTCCGAGGGCACCTACGGCTACCGGCGCATCCACGCCGATCTCGCCGCGGAACAGACCGAGTGCTCGGCCGAGCTGGTGCGGCAGCGTTGCCGACCGCACGCCCGATCCCCACCGTCACCGGTATCGGTGGCGGGCAGGTTCTGTCGTTGCCTGGTGGTGTCACCGGGATCGGCGACGCCTGGACCGCGCCGGGCTGGCGCGCCGCCCGGCCCACCGACCAGACCGACCCGTGGGCTGTTATCGGCGCGCCGACAGCCCCTGCCCCGGGTCCGGGTGGCACTGCCGGTGCTGATGCCGCTGGTTTGGGTGCTGTATCCGGGTTGGCAGGTACGCTGCCGGCAGGGATCACCCTGACCGGCAACGGCGGACTGGACGTCGCGGGTCTGGAATGGCTCGGGGCGCGGGCGTACGACCCGGCAACCCGGGGTTTCCTGTCCACCGACCCCACCGGGCTGCGTCCGCTCACTGGTGAGGAGCTGAAGGCCTACGACGGCTCCTCCCGGGGAGCGTTCGCCGCCGCCGGGAACTGGCTCGGCGAGAACTGGGAGTATCTGGCCGGGGGTGCCATGGTCATTGCCGGTGGCGTCATGATCGCCACCGGCGTGGGCGGGCCCGTGGGAATGATGCTCGTCGGTGCCGGTGCCGACATGATCATTCAAAAGGCCACAACTGGTGAGGTAGACCCTTTGCAGGTCGGGTTCAGCGCTGTCTTGGGCGGGTTCGGGGGGGTCGGCACCGCAGCATTGGCATCTCGAGCCGGCCCTACAGGGATGTAGAGCGTGGTTGCGGCCGCGGCAGGTTCAGGGGGCATCAGTGGCAGTGTCGAAGGTACCTATGGTTACTGCACGGGCCCCGGCCCCCACACTGTCACAGGTGCATTCGGCGCGACTACGCAGGGAGCAGTGTGCGGAGCGGGCCTTAGCGGTGTTGGTGGCGCCGCCGGACATAAGATTGGGCAGAAGGTGATGAGGGCAGTCACCGCCCGTCCCGACGCTGGAACGATGGCCATGGGCAGAGTCATGAAATACCGTGTGGCGCCTTACACTGATGCGCATGGAATGGGATATTATAAAGGTGCATCAGGCTACGACTTTACGGATGCCCACTTTTCCCCCGAAGTGCGAGACGGTATACATATTTGGGCGAATAAAAAGTGGATCGATTATCAAATGATGCAGGGCAAAAATTTGGTAGACATCGGATCCCCGGACGAAAGTCTTCGGCCCGACTTTCTCGACCCCCTAGAATCTAGTCCGTATTACAACATGAAATTCCGTCGCGTTTCAGGATATCAGCGATACACAAGAGACCACCAGCCCGCCTGGGACTTGAAGGAACAAAATGTCTTATCCTAAGATCTTTTTAAGGGCTGTCGAGTATGAAAAAGTTGGCATTTTTGGACTGACGAACCGGTGGACATACGAATTTATAAAACCCGGGATGCAGGAAAAAAGACTGGGTACGAAGGAATTACTCAGGGAACTTGTCCCTGGGAAGGATGACGCACGTCAAGATGCCTACGATTGCATCAGCCGCGCCCAGAAGCTCTTCAATAATAGCCAGTCGGGGTGGGTTTGGTACCCGTGGGGGACGGTCGTTTCCGATTTGAATAGCGTATAAAAGCCGCGACAGAAGAACGTCGAGCAGTTACTTTGCTCGCGAGCCCCCGAATCCTGTTGGTGCGAGACTCCCAAGCCCCACAGCTTGGTGTGGCTAGACCGCGTGGTGGCAAGGCGTACTAGTTGGCTTCGTCGTCGCCGAGCCCGGCGTTTGAAGCGGGTCGCTCTACTCGGGTGTGGGAGGTGACTGTCCTGGAACCTGATCTCCCTCCAAGCTACGCAGGGACGTTGACTGAACTGGCAAACGCCGTTGGAAAAGAACAGGGGTGGTTGCCGCATTGAGCGAAGATACGAGTTCCCGAGAAGTGGCGAATAAATCTTGTGGTTCACTTACTGAGAATGATCTCAAGCACGGAAATAAGGCTCTTCAGAATTGAGAGTGTAGTTTCGGTCTGAATCCTCCGGATTCCAGCAGTGACCTGGCGACATAGTTGGTGAGGTTGCGGAAGCCGAGGGCGGAGCCGCGGAGGTGTTCGAGCCGGCCATTGATGGCTTCGGTGGGGCCGTTCGATGTGCCGGGTCGGTCAGAGTAGGCCAGCACGTCTCGGGCGCTGCGTTTGAGGGTTCGCCCGAGAGTCCTGAGCTCGGTCAACGCGGCGGGGACGCCAGCGCTTAGGGAGTCAATGACAGCTTGCATCATCTCCCGGCCTTTGGTGGCCCTTCGCATTTAGGCATGGTTTGTTTGTTTCGCCCGGTAGGGGCGATGTCCGCCGGCGGCGAGCAGGCATCTGAGCCGGTAGTTGGTGAAGTTGCGGAAGCCGCGGGCGATTCTGCGGGTGGTTTCGATGACGCCGTTGATCGCTTCGGTGGGGCCGTTGGAGGCGCCGTTGGTGTCGAAGTAGGCCAGGACCGCGGCTTTCCAGGCCCGCAGGGTCCGGCCGAGCCGGGCCACTTCCGGGAGGGGGCAGGTCAGGAACGACGCGATCACCTCAGCCACGAGTGCCCTGCCGTGTTCCGGGCGGGCGTGGTAGATATTGCGGAGCTTCTGGTAGCACTGCCAGGCGAGGGTGACTTCGTGGTCCGGGTCCCCGGCGGAGAGTTTCGCGTCGAGCCGTGAAGCCTGTTTCTCGGTGAGGTGTTCGGCGCCGATCTGCAGGGTCCGGCGGATCCCGTAGAGCGGATCGCCCTTGCGGCCGCGGTGTCCCAGGGTGTCCTGCTGGACCCGGCGGCGGACCTCATCCACCATGGCCGAACCCAGCTTCACGACATGGAACGCATCCAGAACCGTGATGGCTTCGGGCAGTTCGTCGCGAATCGCGTTCGCGTAGCCGCGGAACGGATCCAGCGCGGCTGTCTTGATCCCGGCGGTGAACCCGGTACCGCGGTCTTTGAGCCAGTCGGCGTAGGCCTTTCCGGAACGTCCCGGAACGAGGTCCAGCAGCCGGGCGTGAACAACGCCGTCAGCATCGCGGGTGTGGTCCACGATCCCGGTGACCATCCCCGTGCCGGGCGGACCGGTATGAGCCCAGACATGTTCATCGACGCCCAGCGCATCCACACCCTTCAGTCGCCCCTGTCAGCGATCCGCCGTGCGGCCTCTGCCCTGATCCCGTGCCAGACCGTGTGCTAGGAGACGCCGAGCTGGTGGGCCAGGGCCGAGACCGACGTGGCGAAATGCTGGAGCGCATCGGTCGCCCAGTTCACGGAACGGTTGGTGAGTTTCGCCCGGGGACCGGCCAGTGGGTGCTCTTCGGTGAACGTGGTCTTCGGGCAGTCCGGGTCCGGGCACCGCCAGAGACGCTTGGCCCACAGCAGCCGCACCGGACGGCCGAAACAGGGAATGTCATGGAGCCGGACCTGCCGGCGGCCATGGCCGACCGCAACAACACCGCAGTCCGGGCAGCCAGTGACGTCCTCCCCGGTTTCAACGCGCAGCACCAGGCCGGTCCCGGATGTCGTGACGGAGTTGACGTGGATGCCCTCGACACCGAGCAGCGCATCCGCGCGCGTGCGCCACCGGCCGTCGGAGCAAGACATAGAGTTATTCATGTCAGGGTCTCTTCTGGGTATTGGTTGCTTGGTCGCTACCAATTCAAAGAGGCCCTGACCTCTTTCCCGCCGCACCACGCCGCACCCGGAACGGCCTACGCCACGGCGCCAGTCTCAGAACCCTCTAACCACGCTCATCTGCGAAGGACCAGATATGCCTGCTGGTCCATTCAGTGACCGGCCGCAGCGAACGCTCCCCGGAAGGAGCTGTCGTACTGGGTCAATCGCCCGCGCCCCGAGCTTTCCAGACCCGCGACGTCAAGGCCGCCGTTGCCGGTCAGGGTGATCCCGGTCAGCAACACACCCGCCAGCCCGGACAACACACTCAGACCGGCCCCGCCGGGTACGCTCCCCCGCGTCATTCAAATGCCCGACATGACATCATGGGCACTCGCTTCTCGACCGTCAGTCGCTAAACAACGGCTCTCATTTCACCATCCGATAATCCTGCACAGATGGGGTTTCATTCCGGATTCCCTTAGTCAGTACTCGCGAGAACCAGCCAATATCAAAATCGTATTCACTGCCAGGCTTGAAAGACGCAGCAACCTCGTCTTGATTGTCAAAAGTCACCCTCGGAGACACATAGATACTTCCGCAGTTCGCCGTCTCAACGAAAACCCCCGCCGTCGATGCCGAACCCCTAGATCCGCCAGAACTCGTTTCCGGTTTCGCGGTGAGTATTTCGCAACGGATAGTCTCGACACCGATCGAATCCCATACGGAAAGCAGCAAAACAAAAGCACCGAACCCGAGAACTAAGACTCCCAGCACGTTCCAATACCACTTCAACGTCGGCCGCTTGGGTATACGCCCCGAACCGTCGTCCGTCTTAACCATTCCATCTCCCATTCCGATCACCAGCCACTCGCACGACGTCCACTCCCGGGCCCAGCGGAACCGTTGGCAAACCCCTGGACCGCGCCGTTTAACAAATCCTCGCGCCTAGCATCACCTGGCTGCAGTCCCGTATTGACCGCACCAACGACAGACCCACCTAACCGATTCGTTAGGTCCTCCGTCAAAATTGATCCCCAGTTATCGGGTGCGCCAGCGTGCTGACCGCTTGAGACTGGACCCATCGACCCCGGAAGGCGGTTGGCAACACTGTTCCGAATGATTATCCAAGCTTACTGAACACAGCAGAGCCGCCAGCTGCGGTCACGAAACCGGTGCCGGCCGTGGCGAAATAACCATTGATCGTCTGGACTTCATTATCGTCCAAAGCGTAAGACACCACATTGCTGCCTGAACCGCCCGTGCCTGCGGCCAGGGAGGACCGGACCACGGAGCTACGCAATACAGCGTTGCTCGTGGTCACCACGCGTGAGGTTGAACCCGCCGACGTCGCCACGCGGGCAGCGTTCGCCCCCCGCGCCAGAAATCCCCCCGCGGTGCCACCAAGCCCACCACCGACAGCACCAATAGCTGCATCTTTCCAGACCCGGTTCATATTGACGGCGGCCGTGGCCGATCGCGATGACGCCGCACTCCGGGCAGCCGCTGAGGGTTTCGCCGGTTTCGACGCGTAGAAGCAGGCCCTTAAAAATTACGATCTAGACAATCCGATTCTCTCCCAAGGCCCTCACCCCCGCCCCGCACCTCTCACGCGGCAGCGCTGACTACACTCTCAATTCTGAAGAGCCTGATTACATGTACCAAGTGCATACCCAGCCAGGAGAATCCCGTGTTGTTGAGGCGAAACGCCTCGCGGATGCTATGGGAGGTAGCCCCCGTGGTCCGTGGAACGACTTGCAGGAGTGTCAGCGAACAGCCTCCCGACTTTTTCGGGAGGGCCGCCGGGAGGAGTGGGTTGAGTACGGGACCGCCATTGTGGTTTCAAGCGAGTCGCTCGGTCACATCGACTGAGAAATAGGAGCCAATCTGCGTTGGGGAACGTAGCGTTCTTCCGAGATGGAGATCGCTCCCGAGGAGGGGTTGCTCGGAGTGCGCTAGCCTGAACGGCATGAATCGCATGGAAATGTCTGACGCTGCGACGCTCATGACCCTGCTACGTGATGCGAAGCGCTCCTCGACGCTCAGTACGCTGCTGCCGGGGTGGGACATGCTGCAGGCCGACGTCCCTTCAAGGGAACGGGTAGAGACGGCAATAGCAATCCTGGTCGGTTCCGGCCTTGCTGAGGTCGACTCGTCCTGGGGGATGCGGCTCACGGAGCAGGGCGGACGGCTCAGGCGGTCCGTGAAAGGTAGTCAGGGGATGCGGATGATCCCGGGGGAGATCAGCGATCTGCTGGCAGGATGCCAGTTGAGCCGTGCGACGCTGAATCTGCCTCAGTCGGTCTTTGATCCGGCGCTCAAGGACTATCTCGACGCGGCCCGCCGCAGGGCTGAGCGCCGGTCGCGGCATCGTTGGTGGTGGCCCGACCCATTTAGGCGCCCCGTCCAGTGAAGCCGTCATCCTCGACATCCCGTTCTGAGACGCACGAAAGGCCGCCCGTGACGTTGTTCGACTGCTGAACGTGGTGGAGTTCAGGTTCAATGTGTAGTTCCTGACCTCACGAGACCTTTTGCGATGGCCGCCAAGAACACATGTTCTTGGCGGCCATGCGCTTTCTGAGACCCGTTGCCACCGATGTTGTCAGCATGTTTGCCGTACAAAGAATGACGGCCCAAGGTCAAGTCCCAGAACCAATTAACCGGACGTCCCCTCGTCGGTCTAAGGTCTCGAGTCAACGAAATCCGGGTCAGTCTCCAGCTCCGGACGCGTCAGTGGTTGTCCGGTTCCAAGTCATGGATCGGTTCCTTCCGGAATTCCTTCTCCTGAGGTGCGCCGGATGCACCTTGGCTACCGTCCGATCAGGTCGGCCAAGACATGGGCTTCACTGATGTCGGCGGCTTTGGTTGCCGTCAGCAACGTCAGCCGTTGGTCCTTGGCGAGTTCGCTCAGATGGTTAAGCGCCTGCGCCCGGGCGGGTTCTTTAAGCTCGGCCTTGTAGCGCTTGGCAAACTCGTCGAACTTGGCAGGGTCGTGGCCGTACCATTTGCGCAGCTCCGTTGACGGGGAGACGTCTTTGCACCACTCGTCCAGTGCCGCCTTGGCCTTGGTCATCCCGCGGGGCCAGATGTGGTCTACCAGAACCCGGACGCCGTCGTCGTCCCTGATCGGATCATAGACCCGGCGCACCTGAACATCAGTTGTAGTCGACATTCCCCAGCCTCCTCGCTGACTTGCGGCACGGCACCGATACCTTTCTTGGGAAAGCGACGCCGGAAGCGGCCAAAAACCCTGTGGGTCTTTGTCCTCGGTGACATTATGCTCTCCCGATCCCTGCAGGAGCCACATCACCATGAGGATGCACCGGACCGCTCAGCAGGCTTGCGAGAGTGACCTGGTCGCCGAGACCCTCGGGTGCCAACCGCTCTTTCCTTGCTGCGCGGCGCCTTGCATCGGGTGTGGTCGTCCGCTAATGGTCGAAGGACAGGGCGGCACCGTCACCGCTATCGATCCAAGCCCGGAGCCTAACATCAATCGGTTCGGTGGCGGTGGACGAATCAGGTCAGGGTAATGACGCACAGACTTGGTTGAACAAAGGGGAGCAGACGCACGTCCGGCGGCGTGTCGCCGTCGCCGTCGCGTAACTGTTGCACGAGTCCAAGGTGGACCGAGCAGACCACCAGCGGGTGACGCCGTGCAGCATCGCGGAATGGGCACCGCCGCACCTGGACGACATCGCCGTCCGGCGCCGGGTCGAAACCGAGCCCGTCAAGGACCTCAAGGAGCCCGCTCCGTCGATCGACGGAGTCGGAGCGTTCGGCTAAGAGCCCGCGTGCCCAGTCACGGCCGGCGTTAATGGCACAAACTAAGGAGCGGGTGGCCGGTGCACCGCCGTACGACCCAGAACTGGTCAACGACAAAAAGTACCACCAGAACTCGTACAGCTACTTCGGCTTTGCCCCCTACTGGTGGGGCGGCTATTCATACCCGATCCTCCCCATCGCACGATAGGGCGGAGCAGCTGGCTGCCGTCTGGGCGGTCACATTCAGCGGCCGCCGTCGAAAAGAAGAGGTACCACTGTGTCCCTTCCAATAACGAAGTTGGTTCAATCGGGTTCTCAAGGACATGCCTATCCGGACCGAGCCGGAGCCGGATGCCCCCGATGGATCATTTACCTTGCACAGCTCAATGAATTATTGAGACTGCCACGCTGCTTCGGCATGGGGCCGATTGTGTTTGTGCGATTTGAGCACCCGTGGGTTCGGTGTACTTATTGTGTAACACGCGGGTGTGCGTCGGTGCCGCGGATGCCCATAAATTGCAGCACCAAGGGGTGCGCGGCCGCGGGGCATGACATACATCTCTCCAACTCTCAAGGCTGTGGCATGAAACTTGGGGCGCTTCACGCCGGGGTGCGCGTGAAGCTTGCCTCGCTGTCTGGGGAATACCGCAGTCGTCCAACCTCAGCAAACCGACTCGGGCTGGGCTGCCTGCCGCACGTGATTTAGGATCTACCCCATGACGAATCTTCAGGGTGCGGTTGTTCTGGTAGTCGGCGCCACCGGCGGGCTCGGCTCGCGGATCGCCGATCAGCTGGAGAGTAGCGGCGCCATTGTTGCCCGGTCGTCAAAGTCTGCTGGGCACGATCTACGTTCACCTTCTGTGATTCGGGAGGTGCTGGATGCCACGAATGCGCAGCACGGACGTCTCGACGGGCTGGTGGTTGCGTCCGGGGTCGTCGCCTTCGGCGCCGCATCAGACCTTGAACCCGCCACGGTGGACGAACTGTTCGCTGTGAACACGACCAGTGCGATCCAGCTCATTACCCAGAGCCAGCCCTACCTCGCGGCCTCGGCACATGACGGCCGGGAGCCCTTCGTGGTAACACTGAGCGGCGTTGTCGCTGAGACACCCGTCGCCGGTCTGGCAGCATACTCGGCGTCGAAAGCTGGGCTCGCGGCTTTTGTTGTCGCAGCGGCGCGCGAGTATCGTCGCGCGGGCATCCGACTCGTGGATGCCCGCCCAGGCCACACAGGCACCGCGCTGTCCGAGCACCCGATCGCCGGGTCAGCGCCGCGATTCGGAGCGCCGCTGGATCCAGACCTCGTTGCAGCGCGGATCATCAACGCGATCGTCGATGGCGAGAAGGATCTGCCCAGCACCGCCTTCCAGACGCGGCCGAGATGATGAAACTGAGCGCTGAATGCGAAGGCCACGGCTCAAGTAGGCGAGCCTGGCCTTCCGAATACAGCGCTAGAGAGTCGGATGGATTCTGAAGTGGGTTCATTGCTGACGGCCGGGGCATGGAATCCACCTGGCTCCTGCTCGGAACCGCTCCGAGCAGGAGATATTCGCTTACGGAACGTGGTGGAGTTCAGCTTCAACGTGTGATGGCCTGGTGAATTCATCAGGTCAGCAGGTCTAACTTGAGAAGCCCCGATTTCAGAATCGGGGCTTCTTTTGTGCCCGTGCACGTTAGCGGCGAGAACAAACCGCGTCAAGGAAATGGTGGAATTCCGGCCTTGGCGCGGAGCAGATTGTTGCAGCTCGATAACGAACTTTACTGGTGGTCAACTTTCCCTCCCTTTGCCTGGTTTTGGGTTTACGCTTCATCCCATGTGAGACGAACCACACTGCCGCTGGGGGAGTGCGGACGTCTGACCGGTGCCTCGGGCGCCGATCACCACCACACCTATAACAAGGAGGCGGAATGCGCTTCGGTCGTATTTCCAAAGCAGTGGGCGTGGCAGCAGCTGCTGCGCTGGCACTCAGTGCCTGCGCCGGCAACAGCGGCGGGACAACCCCCACCAGTGCTGCGGCTGGAGGCCAGCAGGGCGGCTCTGTTGCTGTTGCCGAAACCAACGGCTTCAGCAGCTTCAACTCCGGAACGGCGGATGGCAACTCCGACGTGAACGGACACGTCGGTTACGCCACCCACTCCAGCTTCATTTACATCGACGACAAACTGAACATCGTCAAAAACGAAAAGTTCGGCAAGTACGAGAAACTCTCCGACAATCCGTTGACTGTCAAGTACACCGTCAACGAAGGGGTGAAGTGGTCGGATGGCACGCAGGTGAGCGCCGCCGATCTTCTGCTTTCCTGGGCCTCAGGTTCCGGATACTACGACGACGCCGATGCTGAAGCCAAGACAGGCACCACCTATTTCAAGACGGCGGCCGATACTTCCGGGTTGAACCTGACGGACTTCCCCGAGCTCGGGAGTGACGGGCGGAGCCTGACGCTCAAGTATTCCAAGCCATTTTCCGATTGGGAACTGGCGTACAGCTTCCCGGGTAACGGCGGCGTCGATATTCCCGCCCATGTAGTGGCCAAGCAAGCGGGCCTGAAAGACGCACAGGCCCTGGTGGATCTGCTCAAGGGTCTTAAGCGCGGGGACAGCAAGTCACCGCAGCCGGTCAACGAGGGCTTGAAGGCCGTCGCTGATTTCTGGAGCACCGGGTATGAGTCGAAGACGCTGCCCAGCGACCCGAGCCTGTACCTCTCCAACGGTCCCTACATCATCAAATCCGTGGTGCCGGAACAGTCAGTCACCCTGGTCCGCAACAAGGATTACAACTGGGGCCCCGCTCCGAAGCTGGACGAAATCGTGGTCCGGACCATCGGCGCTGCCCCGGCCCAGGTGCAGGCACTGAAAAACGGCGAAGTGGACATTATCAATCCGCAGGCTTCAGCGGACACCGTGGACCAGATCAAGGCCCTCAGCGGGGTCAACCTGCTCTTGGGCAACCAGCTCTCCTACGATCACCTTGACCTGAACTTCTCCGGCCCCCTGGCGGAGAAGAGCGTTCGCGAAGCGTTTTTGAAGACAGTTCCGCGCAAGGACATTGTGGACAAGATCATCAAGAAGATCGATCCGCAGGCCAAGCCGCTCGACTCGCAGATCTTTGTGCCGGCCCAGGCCGCCTACGCTGACTCGGCTGCCAAGAACGGGTCGTCGATGTACCAGGATGTCGATATTGACGGTGCCAAAAAGCTCCTCAACGGTGCTACGCCGGAGATCCGCATCATGTACAACAAGGACAACCCCAACCGGGTGGATGCTTATTCGCTGATCCGTGAGTCCGCCACGAAGGCAGGATTCAAGATTGTCGACGGCGGCCTCGGAAAAGCGGACTGGAGCTCAAGCCTTGGCGACGGCTCTTATGATGCGACCATCTTCGGGTGGATCAACTCCGGTGTTGGTGTCTCGGGGACTCCCCAGATCTTCAAAACCGGAGGTGGATCGAACTTCAACTTGTTCTCTGATCCCGAAGCCGACAAAGCCATGGACGAATTGATCGTCACCACGGATAAATCGAAGCAGGATGAGCTTCAGACCAAAATTGACGCGGCCATCTGGAAGTCCGCGTATGGCGTTCCGCTGTTCCAGTCACCGGATGTCAAGGCATCCTCTGACCAGATCACCGGGGTGACCGCAATGCCGAACCAGACCGGCGTCTGGTGGAATGTCTGGGACTGGTCCCGGAAGTAATCCAACGCTGAGCGAACAAATCGCCTAGCAGGGGCGCCGGGGCCGAGTTTTATGGCCCCGGCGCCTTCTGACTACCCACCGGCACTTTGCCGGCTCCACTGGCATTTGAAGGCCGGGGCACGGCGCGATTCTGCGATTGGCCCGGACTGACCCGGACCTGGATCCTGAGGCTTATACATAATGGTGACCTATATCGTCAGACGGCTGGTCACGGCCGCACTGATTCTTCTGGGAGCGTCCTTTCTCGTTTATCTCCTGACAGCGTCCTCAGGTGATCCGCTGGCTGATCTGCGGGCCAGCAACGCCCCCAACAAGCAGCAGTTGATGAACGCCCGCACGGAGTTGCTGGACCTCGACACCCCTGCCCCTGTCAGGTATTTCAAATGGCTGGCCGGTGCCGCCCAGTGCCTCGTTCCTTTTGCCGGTTCCTGCGACTTGGGCAAAAGCGTTTCGGGTCAACCCATTACCGAAGCCCTCGGCATAGCACTCGTCCAGACGCTGACACTTGTCACCGGAGCGACCATCCTGGCCATCCTGATCGGTATCACGCTGGGCATCATTACGGCACTTCGGCAGTACAGTGCGCTCGACTACGGTGTGACCTTTATGGCCTTCCTGTTCTTTTCCCTGCCGATCTTCTGGGTAGCGGTGCTCCTGAAGGAGTACGGCGCGATCGGCTTCAACGACTTCCTGCGAAACCCCGAAATACCGATCCCCACAGCCTTGGGGATCGGCGCCGTCGCCGGCGTGATCGTTGCGGTCGCCGTCGGAGGGGAGCTGCGGCGCAGGCTCGTGACGGGCGGCACCGTTTTTGTGGCTGTTACTCTCGTCCTCATCTATTTTTCCGCCACAGAATGGTTCAAGACGCCGGGGCTGGGGCCTGTTGTGATCGCGGTCGCCGGGGCCGGCATCGCAGTTGCTGTGACGGTGCTGGTTTCGGGCCTGCGGAACCGCCGGGCCCTGCGGGCAGCACTGCTTGTGGTGGCGCTGGGCGTCATCTCCTACTTCGCCGTGCAACCGCTGCTCGACCAGGCAACGGCGCTGATGATCGCCCTGTTGGCTCTCGCCACGGTCCTGGTAGGCGTCGCCGTCGGCTATTTTATGGGCGGATACGACCGTGGACAGTCAATGCGGGCGGCGGGTATCACCGCGTTCCTGGTGGGAGCGCTTGTGGTGTTGGACCGCTTTATGCAGGCGTGGCCCAGTTACTTCAGCAACAGTCGGGTCAGGGGGCGCCCGATCGCCACGATCGGCGCCGGTACCCCAAATATCGAAGGGGACTTCTGGGTGCTCAGCCTTGACACCTTCACCCACCTGATTTTGCCGACCGTGGCGTTGATCCTCGTGTCACTGGCCAGCTACACCCGCTTTACCCGGTCCTCGATGCTCGAAATCATGAACATGGATTACATCCGCACCGCGCGGGCCAAGGGGCTCTCTGAACGGTCCGTGATTATGGGGCACGCGTTCCGCAATGCATTGATTCCGATTGCCACAATTGTCGCTTTCGATATTGGCGCGCTGATCGGCGGCGCCGTCATCACGGAGAGTGTGTTCTCCGTCAGGGGCATGGGATTCCTTTTTCTGGACGGAATTACCCACATCGACCCGAACCCGGTGATGGGCGTTTTTGTCTGCGTCGCTGTGACCGCCATGGTCTTCAACCTAATTGCGGACCTGGCGTATTCCGCACTCGATCCGCGCGTGAGGATAAAAGCATGAGCCAGCCAACGCAAGAGGAACAGATCCTGGCACAGCAGGCTCTTCGCGACCAGGAAACAGCGTCGTCCGAGCCTGAACCGTCTGGACTCAGCCAGGGACAGATTGTCCGGAAGAGGTTTTTCGGTCACACCGGCGCGCTCCTCGGGCTGGCCGTATTTGCGCTGATTTTCATCTTGTCCTTCTCCTCCGTCGGTGTCGCGGGAATACCCGGCTGGTGGAAGTACAACCACCTGGATGTCTCCCCGCTGGTGAACGACGGCGCTCCAACCGCTGGTCTGTGGCCTCCTGCCTGGGGGGAACACCCGTTCGGGCAGGATCGAATCGGCCGGGACTTGTTTGCCATGACGATGCGCGGGGCGCAGCAGTCCATCACCATCATGGTCCTGATCGGCTTGATCGCCGGGATTCTAGGCGCCGTGATCGGCGGCCTTTCCGGCTACTTCCGGGGCTGGGTAGAAGCGGTACTAATGCGCATCACGGATGTCATTATCATCATTCCCGTCCTGCTGCTCGCCGCTGTCGTCGCCCAGATTGCCGGGCGCCGGGACGAAGGAAGTTTGTTTTCCGCCTTTGCGAACTCCAACGGGATCCTCGTACTGGGCGTCTTCCTCGGCCTGGTTAGCTGGGTCGGGCTGGCTCGTCTGGTCCGCGGGGAGTTTCTGACCCTCCGTGAGCGCGAGTTCGTCGATGCGGCGCGGATCTCCGGGGCGTCCAACGGCAGGATCATCTTCAAGCACATCCTGCCCAACGCCATCGGGGTGCTGATCGTCAACGTTACCCTGACCATGTCAGCCGCCATCTTGCTGGAAACTGCCCTGAGCTACCTCGGCGTCGGCGTCAAAGCTCCGGACACCTCGCTGGGCCTGCTCATTTCGCAAAATCAGGAGGCTTTTGCCACCCGGCCGTGGCTCTTCTGGTTCCCGGGCCTGTTTATCGTGCTGATCTGCCTCAGCATCAACTTCATCGGCGACGGCTTGCGCGACGCGTTCGATCCGCGCCAGAGGAAGTTCAACGCCAGGAAAGCGGCCGACACCACTGTGGATCCCGTTCCGGTGACGGCATTTGACGAAACCAAGGGCCACTAGACCATGGTCCCGTTCCGGTCCCGGAGGCCGGGCAACCCGCTAGGACCCGGCGACAGCCCAGTAGCTGGCCGTCAGGAGCAGCACGTCGACGCCGACAGCCGGCCAGCGGTATGTCACGTTTGCCGGTGTGGTGGCGGCGTCCCCGGCCGCGAGCCGGCCGGACTCGACCAGCTCATCCCAGCGTGCTCGCACGAGCCGGGCGGCCTGACCGGAATCGGTGCTCCTGAGATCCCCCGGCCGGACGGACCGGCCGGGACCGTACGTTGTTCCCGGGAGCCCGCGCAGATCTTCCGGGCGGGCGTTCCGGCCGCCCCAGATCCCTGGCGCCGGTGCGGCCCAGGAGGTGTAGCTTCTCTTGGCCGTGACGAGGGTCAGTGCGAAACGGGTGTCCACATGCACCAGGGCCGCCCACGGCACCACGATGGTGCGGAACGGGTTTTCCAATCTGATCCCGGCATTGTCGACCATGACGGCGGGCCGCCAGAACAGCTGCCAGCCAAGAAAAGCGACCAGGACCAGCGGGGCGATACCGGCCAGGGCGCCGGGCCCCCCGGAGGCCACGCCAACGACGATGCCGGCGGCGGCCACCATCCAGGCCAGCAGCGCAAACCACTTGTTGGTGCGGGCTTTGAAGATTTCGACTTTACCGGCATAGGGCGCAGAGCTCATGCTCCCCATAATTCAGCACTCCGGGCCCCAGCACTAATTTTTGGTGACCCCGGCGCCCGTGCGGAAGGAAGGCTCCATCATGACTGACTTCATCACCCTCGGCCCGGCCGCTGATCCGGCACCAGGCCAAGGGGTGCCCGTCCTGGAAGTCCGCGGCCTGAGTGTCGACTTTGGCGTGGACAAAAAGTGGGTTCCGGCAGCGATCGGGCTGAACTATGAGGTGCGTGCCGGCGAAGTACTGGCCATCGTGGGGGAATCCGGCTCCGGTAAGAGCGCCAGTTCAATGGCGTTGCTCGGCCTGCTGCCCGATAACAGCCGCGTGACCGGAAGCGTAAAGCTTGCCGGGAAGGAACTCCTCGGGATCAGCGAGTCGAACATCCGGTCGGTTCGGGGCAAGGACGTTGCCGTGATCTTCCAGGAGCCCATGACGGCACTGAATCCGGTCTATACCGTCGGCGCCCAGATCGTTGAGACGGTGAGGCTTCACAGCGAAGTATCACCCGACGAAGCCCGGCTGCGGGCGCTGCGTATGCTTGAACTTGTGGAGCTGCCGGATCCGGAAAAGGCGTTCCGGTCGTACCCCCACCAGCTCTCCGGCGGCCAGCGCCAGCGCGCCATGATCGCCCAGTCGCTCTCCTGCGACCCAAAGCTGCTGATCGCCGATGAGCCCACTACTGCCCTGGACGTGACGGTGCAGGCAGAAATCCTGGACCTGATGCGTAACCTGCGCAACAAGCTGGACAGCGCCATCGTCCTGATCACCCACGATATGGGTGTGGTGGCCGACCTGGCTGACCGGATCGCCGTGATGCGCGGGGGAGTGATCGTGGAAACAGGCACAGCCGCCGAGATCTTCCATAACCCGCAGCACCCGTACACCAAGGCACTGCTGGCCGCCGTCCCGCACCTCGGCCAGGGCGGCGCAGACACCACCGGGGCGGTGGACGTCACCGCAGCGCTCGCCGCCGCCACCCATACTGAGCTCACTTCCGTGCCGGAAGAGCTGCGCCGGCAACGCGAGCACAACAACGCGGCTGCCCTGGCCGCCGCGGAAGCCATCAAACCCCAGGCCGAGCCCGTGCTGGAGCTCACTGGCGTGGCCATCGAATACCCCAAACAGGGCCGGGTGCCGGCATTCCGTGCGGTAGAGGGCGCCAGCCTGGTGATCTATCCGGGCCAGGTCGTCGGGCTGGTGGGGGAGTCCGGCTCCGGGAAAACCACCATCGGCCGCGCCGCCGTCGGGCTGTTGCCGGTGGCTGCCGGCACCATGAAGGTTGTTGGCCAGGACATTTCTGCCGCCAAGCGCAACGGGCGGCAGCTTCACGAGATGCGTCGGCACGTTGGCATGGTGTTCCAGGATCCGTCGTCGTCGCTGAACCCGAGGCTTCCGATCGGCGAGAGTATTGGCGAGCCGATGTTCCTTGCCGGGGTGGCGAAGGGCGCCAGTCTGCAGCAGCGGATCGAGGCGCTGCTTGACCAGGTGGAACTCCCGAGGAACTACCGCAACCGCTACCCGCACGAGCTCTCCGGCGGCCAGAAGCAGCGCGTTGGCATCGCGCGGGCGCTCTCGCTCAAGCCGAAACTGATGGTCGCCGACGAACCGACGTCTGCACTTGACGTCTCCGTCCAGGCCAAGGTGCTCGAGCTCTTCCAGGCCCTGCAGCAGGAGCTTGGCTTTGCCTGTCTTTTTGTCACCCACGACCTCGCCGTCGTCGACGTGCTCGCGGACCGGATCTGCGTGATGCAGCGCGGCCGTATTGTCGAACAGGGCACCCGGGACCAGATCCTGCGGAACCCGCAGGAATCCTACACCCAGCGGCTCCTGGCCGCAGTTCCGCTGCCGGATCCGGAAAAACAGCGGGAACGCCGCGAGCTGCGGGCCCAGTTGCTGGCAGCCGAACAGAGTTAATCGACGATAACTAAGATCGCCCGGCGCCGAATAGTACCAGCCAGTAGCGTGTGACTTGAAATACCTGGCGCGTGACGGTAGAAGTCACGCTTTTGTTGTGTCACGGTTTGGCAACAGAGTTCCATCATCTGGACAGTGTGGGGTTAGGCTAGTGCCATATGTAGCCCACGTCACAGGATATTTCTGTGCCTGGGCCGCGGGGAAACACAAGTTTTCCCTCAAGAACTCCCACAACTCATAGGAGGCGGAATGCGTTTTTCGCGCACTTCCAAAGCACTGGGCATGGTGGCCATCGCCGCCCTCGCCCTGACCGGATGCGGCGGCAGCACTACCGCTGGCGGCGGCACCACTGGCGGCGATACCAGCAAGGTCATCATGGCCGATGGCTCGGAGCCCCAGCGCCCGCTGATGCCGGCCGACACGAACGAAGTCGGCGGCGGAAAGGTCATCGACATGATCTTCGCCGGGCTGGTCAGCTACGACCCCAGCGGCAAGCCGGTCAACGAACTCGCCGAGTCCATTGAAGGCAAGGACGGCCAGAACTTCACGATCAAGATCAAAAAGGACCAGAAGTTCACCAACGGCGAGGCCATCACGGCCAAGTCCTTTGTTGACTCCTGGAACTTCGGTGCAGCCGCCAAGAACGCCCAGCTCAGCGGAGGCTTCTTCGAAAGCATCAAGGGCTACGACGAGGCCAGCGCTGAAGGCTCGACGGTTGAGACCATGTCCGGGCTGAAGG
Organism: Arthrobacter sp. UYCu512; assembly: GCF_040547075.1. Lineage (NCBI taxonomy): Bacteria > Bacillati > Actinomycetota > Actinomycetes > Micrococcales > Micrococcaceae > Arthrobacter > Arthrobacter sp. UYCu512. The sequence goes on along the minus strand of NZ_JBEPPA010000004.1, from coordinate 24,741 downwards.
TCGTTGACGACCAGACGTTCACCGTGGAACTGAAGCAGCCCGAGTCGGACTGGCCGCTGCGTCTTGGCTACACTGCGTTTGTGCCGGTTCCTTCCGGCGCCCTCGCGGACCCTAAGGGCTTCGGCGAGAAGCCGGTCGGCAACGGTCCCTACAAGCTGGCCGACGGCGGCTGGCAGCACAACGTGCAGATCCAGCTTGTGCCGAACCCGGACTACAACGGTCCGCGGAAAGCCAAGAACGCCGGCGTGACGTTCAAGATCTACCAGAACGACGATGCTGCCTACCAGGACCTGCTGGGGAACAACCTGGACATCCTCCAGACCATCCCCACCAGCGCCCTGCTGAACTTCAAGTCGGACCTCGGCGACCGCACCATCAACAAGCCGTACGCCGGTAACCAGACCATCGCCATCCCGGAGTACCTGCCGGAGTGGAGCGGCGAGGCAGGCAAGCTGCGCCGCCAGGCCATTTCCATGGCCATCAACCGCGAAGAGATCACCAAGGTGATCTTCAACGAAGCCCGCCAGCCGGCCAAGGACTTCACGGCTCCGGTGCTGGACGGCTACAGCGACTCCATCCCGGGTTCCGACGTCTTGAAGTTTGACGCCAACAAGGCCAAGGAAACCTGGGCCAAGGCCGACGCCATCCAGAAGTGGGATGCCAACCAGACCTTCACGATTGCCTACAACGCCGATAAGGGCGGACACAAGGCATGGGTTGAGGCTCTCGTCAACCAGGTCAAGAACACCCTGGGCATCAAGATCGAAGGCAAGCCCTACGCCACCTTCAAGGAAGTCCGCAATGACGCCACCGCAGCCACACTGACCGGTGCGATCCGCGCCGGCTGGCAGGCCGACTACCCGTCGCTGTACAACTTCCTCGGCCCGATCTACAAGACCGGCGCAGGCTCCAACGATGCCCGCTACAACAACACGAAGTTTGACCAGGCCATCTCCGACGGCCTCAAGTCAGCCACGGTTGCCGACGGCAACAAGGCCATGAACAAGGCGCAGGAGATCCTGCTTCAGGACCTCCCGGCGATCCCGCTCTGGTACCAGGTCGCCCAGGGCGGCTGGAGCGACAAGGTCACCAACGTTGACTACGGCTGGGACGGCGTCCCGCTGTACTACGCGATTACCGGCAAGTAAATCTGATCGACGGCGGGGGATGCCTGGAAAGGCACCTCCGCCGTCGTTCTGCTTCCACAACTTTCTCTCCTGACGGCGCGGCTCCCGGGCGCAGCCATTCGTGGCCCCGGCAACGGACGACACTGCCGCCCTCATGTATTCATAGTGAAAAGGTTCTTCGATGAACAACTCCACAGCATTCCTGAACGGGATGCCCGCTGACGGGGGTGTACTCCGCTAATGGCGACGTATGTTCTCAAGCGATTTCTGCAGCTGATCCCGGTTTTCCTCGGAGCGACCCTCCTGGTCTACTTCCTGGTCTTCAGCCTTCCCGGCGACCCGATCGTCGCCCTCTTCGGTGACAAGCCGGTCAACGAGTCCGTGGCAGCCCAGCTGCGGGCCCAGTACAACCTGGACCAGCCCTTCTGGATCCAGTATTTCCTGTACCTCAAGAGCATCCTCACGTTCGACCTCGGCATGGACTTCTCCGGCCGGCCGATCGCCACCGTGCTCGGCGAGGTCTTCCCCGTTACAGCCCGGCTTGCCGTGATGGCCCTCATTTTCGAAGCTGTCTTCGGCATCGCCTTCGGCCTGCTGGCCGGCCTGCGCAAAGGCAAGCTTTTTGACGCAACGGTGCTCGTCGCTTCCCTGATCGTGATCGGCATTCCGATCTTCGTCCTGGGCTTCCTGATGCAGTTCTTCATCGGTGTCCAGCTGGGCTGGGCCAAACCCACTGTCAGCTCCGCCGCCACCGTCCAGGACCTGATCCTGCCGGCCATCGTGCTGGGCTTGGGTTCCTTTGCCTACGTCCTCCGGCTGACCCGGACCAGCGTGATCGAGAACATGAGCGCGGACTACGTCCGGACAGCCACCGCCAAGGGCCTGTCCCGCGGACGGGTCGTTCGTGTGCACATCCTGCGCAACTCGCTGATCCCGGTGATCACCTTCCTGGGTGCTGATCTTGGCGCGCTGATGGGCGGCGCGATCGTGACTGAGGGAATCTTCAACGTTCCCGGCGTCGGAAACCGGCTCTACCGGGCCGTCACAACCGGTGAGGGTCCGACGGTGGTCTCGATCGTCACCGTCCTGGTCCTGATCTACGTTGTGTCCAACCTGCTCGTTGACCTGCTCTACGCCTGGCTTGACCCGAGGATCCGCTATGACTCCTGAGAACACCGTTCCCGCTGCCCGGAAGCCGCAGCCCGGCCGCGAGGCTGAACACTTCGTCGCAGACCTCGACGAGACCCCGCTCCAGGTCACCGACAAGGTCAAGGACGAGAATGCGCCGCTGAGCCTCTGGGGGGAGGCCTGGAAAAACCTCCGCCGCCAGCCGCTGTTCCTGATTTCCGCGTTCCTGATAGTTGTTGTTGTCCTGGTCAGCGTCTTCCCGGGGCTGTTTTCCCCGATCAATCCGCAGTCGGAGGCCTGCCAGTTGGCGAACTCCAACGGTGGTACCTCTGCAGGCCACCCGCTCGGGTTCACCCGGCAGGGCTGCGACGTGTATGCCCGCGTGATCTACGGGACCCAGTCCTCGGTGATCGTGGGGCTGTTCACCACCATCGGCGTGCTTGTCATTGGCGGCGTTATGGGCGCGTTGGCCGGCTATTACGGCGGCTGGGTGGACGCCATTCTGGCGCGCATCAATGACATCTTCTTTGCCCTTCCGCTGATCCTCGGCGCCATCGTACTGACCCAGTTGCCCGTTTTCCGGGCCAACCGGAACGTCTGGTCCCTGGTGGTAATCCTGGTGATCTTCGGCTGGCCGCAGATCGCCCGAATCACCCGCGGTGCCGTGATCGAGGTCCGGAACGCGGACTTCGTGACGGCTGCGCGGTCGCTGGGCGTTTCCCGGTTCCGCTCGCTCCTGCGCCACGTGATGCCCAACGCGCTCGCCCCCATCATCGTGGTGGCCACGATCTCGCTTGGCACCTTCATCGTGGCCGAATCCACGCTGTCCTTCCTTGGCATCGGGCTGCCGCCGAGCGTTATGTCCTGGGGTAACGACATCCAGTCGGCGCAGTCATCGCTGCGCTCCAACCCCATGCCGTTGCTCTACCCGGCCATCGCCCTGTCCATAACCGTCCTGAGCTTCATCATGCTGGGCGATGCCCTCCGTGATGCCTTGGATCCGAAAGCGCGCAAGCGATGAAAGGGGACGCCATGAACGCCTCTGTCGAAATTCACGAAGCGGAGACCGTTGTGCGGCCGCTGCTGGAAATCCGCGACCTGGCCATCACCTTCGCGACCAGCAACGGTGACGTCAATGCGGTCCGGAACGCGCACCTCACCGTGATGCCCGGCGAGACTGTCGCCATCGTCGGTGAGTCAGGCTCCGGCAAGTCGACGACTGCGCTGGCCGCCATCGGGCTCCTGCCCTCCAACGGCCGGGTCTCGGCCGGGCAGATCCTTTTCGACGGCGAGGATATTTCCAACGCCAGCGAGAAGCGGATGATCAAACTGCGTGGCAGCAGCATCGGCATGGTCCCGCAGGACCCGATGTCCAACCTGAACCCGGTCTGGAAGATCGGTTTCCAGGTTCGGGAGACACTCAAGGCCAACGGCCTGCCCAGCGGTACGGACGACGTCGCCAAGGTCCTCTCGCAGGCCGGGCTGCCCGACGCCGCCCGCAGGGCCAAGCAATACCCGCACGAGTTCTCCGGCGGCATGCGCCAACGCGCGCTGATCGCGATCGGCCTGTCCTGCCAGCCGCGGCTGCTGATCGCCGATGAGCCAACGTCGGCCCTGGACGTGACCGTGCAGCGCCAGATCCTGGACCACCTGGACAAGATGACCACCGAACTCGGAACGGCCGTTCTGCTCATCACCCACGACCTGGGCCTCGCCGCCGAACGCGCCGACAAGGTCGTGGTGATGTACCGCGGCCAGGTCGTGGAATCCGGGCCGTCACTGGAGCTGCTGCAGAACCCGCAGCACCCCTACACCCAGCGGCTGGTGGCTTCGGCTCCTTCACTCGCATCCCGGCGCATCCAGGTCGCGAAGGAACTGGGTGTCGAAAGCGCTGACGTCCTGTCGCCCGCAACGGACGTTGTGGTGGAGCCGGCCATGACGGAGGAAGTCCTCCGGATTGAAAACCTGACAAAGGTCTTCAAACTGCGTTCCGGCTTCGGGAAGTCGACGGACTTCGCCGCCGTCGACGATGTCTCCTTCAGCGTCAGGCGCGGAACCACAACGGCAATTGTGGGGGAGTCGGGTTCCGGCAAGTCCACGGTGGCGCAGATGGTGCTGAACCTGCTGCAGCCCACGGCGGGGAAGATTATCTTCGACGGCGTGGACACCTCCACGCTGAACAGCAAGGAAATCTTCGCCTTCCGCCGTCGGGTGCAGCCGATCTTCCAAGACCCGTACGGTTCCCTGGACCCGATGTACAACATCTTCCGGACCATTGAGGAGCCGCTGCGGACCCACAAGATCGGGGACAAGGCCAGCCGCGAGAAGAAGGTCCGGGAGTTGCTGGATCAGGTGGCACTGCCGCAGTCCACCATGCAGCGGTATCCGAACGAGCTCTCCGGCGGGCAGCGTCAACGCGTGGCGATCGCGCGTGCCCTGGCGCTGGACCCCGAGGTCATCATCTGCGACGAGGCCGTCTCGGCCCTCGACGTCCTGGTGCAGGCCCAGGTGCTGAACCTGCTCGCGGAACTGCAGTCACGGTTGGGTCTGACCTACCTGTTCATCACCCACGACCTCGCGGTGGTGCGGCAGATCGCGGACCACGTCTGCGTCATGGAGAAGGGCAGGCTGGTCGAGACCGGCTCCACGGATGAGGTCTTCGACGCGCCGCAGCAGGACTACACAAAGGCGCTGCTCAACGCCATCCCGGGTGCGCGGCTGATGCTGCCTCCGGAAGTGGCATGAGCTGATTGACCGAAGCACACGGCAGGAGCCGGTGTCCGCCTGCGGGCGGTCACCGGCTCCTGCCGTTTAACGCCTGCGTTCTTAGCGGCCGGCGGCGGATTCGGTCGAACCGGATTCCGCCTGCACTGAACCCGCTGACACGGAACCCGCCTGCCCGGAGCCCGCCTGCCCGTTGCCCGCGGACCTGAACCCCAGGTCGTCCAGCCGGCCGGCCAGCAGAAGACCCAGTGCCGTGTGCCCTGCGGGGTTCATGTGGACTCCGTCGGCCATGGAATTGGTGAGGTTGTAACGCGTCAACCAGTCGCCGACGCCCACAAAGGGGATTGAATTCCTGGCCGCCACAGTGCCCAGCAGCGTGTTGACTTCGCTGCGGCGTCCTCCGCCGTTGGCCGTCCCACGGGCGAGGGTCCCCACCATGGCCAGCCGTGCGTCGGGGTAGCGTTGCCGGATGCTGGCGATCAGCCGCTCGGCGTTGGCGGAAATCTGCGCATCGCTTGCCCCGCGGGAGGCATCATTGCCGCCGCCTTCGATCACAACAAGAGGCGGTGAGCCGTAGGGCAGCAGCCAGTCACCGTGCTGCAGGGCGTCGATGTAGTTACCAGTCGCTCCGTTGGATGCGACAAAGCCGGTGCCCCCGCGGCCGCAGAAATGGACCTCGTATCCCAGGCTGGCCAGTGCTCTCCGGGGCCAGGACGATGTGGGTTCGGACTGTGAATCACCAATCAGCACCGCGGTCCGGGAGATGTCCGCCACGACCATCTCATTGCGGCCGCTGGCCGGATTCCGGAAGACGGTTCCGGGCCGCAGGCTGCCCGGAATTGCCGATTGGGCATTCCGGACGGAAGGGCCAGTGACGGCTTCCGCACCGGGGCTGGCGGTCGTGGCGGGGGGAATCTGCCCGCAGCCTCCCACCAAGACGCCTGCGGCGATTATCGGGGCAACCAAGCGGGACAGGGCCGGGGCGATGCGCATTTGATGTCTCCGAGCTGGCTGCTGCTGTCAGAGCAAGCATGGGGCATCAGGGACGGAAAAGCCAGTGACTTTACTCACAGTCAACGCTCGATTTCCCGTGGTGCCTGACCCGGCCTTCCGACCGGAATGAGGGTTTTTAGGCCAATAAATGCCCAAGCGTTTAGAATGGAAGAAGGTGCCCTGTGCCAAAGGGGCGCATCCGTCGTGCGTTCCGGTTGGAAATGTCGCGATACAACAGCTGACTTCACCACTGAATCGAGCAATTACGCATGTCTGAAACCACCACCAACACCGCGGTAGCCACTGCATCGCGCAGTGACCTGCGCAACGTCGCGATCGTGGCCCACGTTGACCACGGCAAGACCACTCTGGTCGACGCCATGCTCAAGCAGACCAACTCCTTTGCCGCACACAACCACCTCGAAGACCGTGTGATGGACTCCGGTGACCTCGAGCGCGAAAAGGGCATCACCATCCTGGCCAAGAACACCACGGTGGCCTACAACGGACCGTCCTCCAACGGCGAGACCATCACCATCAACGTCATCGACACCCCCGGCCACGCCGACTTCGGTGGCGAGGTTGAGCGCGGCCTGTCGATGGTTGACGGCGTCGTCCTCCTCGTTGACGCTTCTGAAGGCCCGCTGCCGCAGACCCGCTTCGTCCTGCGCAAGGCGCTCGCGGCCCACCTGCCCGTGATCCTCCTGGTCAACAAGACCGACCGTCCTGACGCACGGATCGAAGAAGTTGTCCACGAATCCATGGACCTCCTCCTGGGCCTGGCCTCAGACCTCGCCGACGAAGTTCCGGACCTGGACCTGGACAAGATCCTCAACGTCCCCGTTGTCTACGCCGCTGCCAAGGTTGGCCGCGCCTCCCTCGAACAGCCCGCAGACGGTTCGGCTCCCGAGAACGAAGACCTCGAGCCGCTGTTCAAGGCCATCATTGAGCACATTCCGGCGCCGACGTACAACCCGAACGGTGTCCTCCAGGCGCACGTCACCAACCTGGATGCCTCCCCGTTCCTGGGCCGCCTGGCACTGCTGCGTATCTACAACGGCACCCTGCGCAAGGGCCAGACCGTTGCGTGGGCCCGCGCGAACGGTGAAATGAAGAACGTCAAGATCACCGAGCTGCTGGCCACCAAGGCCCTGGACCGTGTCCCGACCGAGTCCGCCGGCCCCGGCGAGATCGTCGCCGTCGCCGGCATCGAGGAGATCACCATCGGTGAGACCCTGACCGACGTGGACAACCCGCAGCCGCTGCCGCTGATCACTGTTGACGATCCGGCCATCTCCATGACCATCGGTATCAACACCTCGCCGCTGGCCGGCCGGGTCAAGGGCGCCAAGGTCACGGCCCGCCAGGTCAAGGACCGTCTGGACAAGGAACTGATCGGTAACGTCTCCATCAAGGTGCTCCCGACCGAGCGCCCGGACGCCTGGGAAGTCCAGGGCCGTGGTGAGCTCGCCTTGGCCATCCTGGTTGAGCAGATGCGCCGCGAAGGCTTCGAACTGACCGTCGGCAAGCCGCAGGTGGTCACGAAGACCGTCGACGGCAAGGTGCACGAGCCGATGGAGCACATGACCATCGACGTGCCGGAAGAGTACCTCGGCGCCGTCACCCAGCTCATGGCCGCCCGTAAGGGCCGCATGACGAACATGGCGAACCACGGCACCGGCTGGTGCCGGATGGAATTCATCGTTCCGGCCCGTGGCCTGATCGGCTTCCGTACCAAGTTCCTCACTGACACCCGAGGCGCCGGCATCGCGGCGTCCATCTCCGAGGGCTACGAGCCTTGGGCCGGTCCGATCGAGTACCGCACCAACGGTTCGATGATCGCTGACCGCGCAGGTGTTGTTACACCGTTCGCCATGATCAACCTGCAGGAACGCGGATCATTCTTCGTCCGCCCCACCTCCGAGGTTTACGAAGGCCAGATCGTCGGCGAGAACTCCCGGGCCGACGACATGGACGTCAACATCACCAAGGAAAAGAAGCTCACCAACATGCGTGCGGCTTCCTCCGACACCTTCGAGAACCTGACGCCGCCGCGCGACCTGACCCTCGAAGAGTCCCTCGAATTCGCCCGCGAAGACGAGTGTGTCGAGGTGACGCCGGAATCCATCCGTATCCGGAAACTCATCCTGGACGTCAACCAGCGCGCCAAGTCCAACCGGGCACGCGCGAAGGTCTAGTCACAGCGCCCGTCGCTGTCACGAAGGATGGTTTGTGAATAATGGAGCTGCCGGCATGGCAGGCGGTATTGCCGCCGCCGTGCCGGCAGCTCTTTTTGTTGCCCTCGCGGGCACCGCGCTGCATGGGCAGGACATCCTGGTGGGCGGCGTCGAGGTGCCGTGGGGCGCGGTTGCGGCGCTGGTCCTGCTTGGCGCCGTCGAGCTGTGGCTCAGCGCCAGGTTTCGTTCCGCCCTTCCGACGGCGGTCTGCGGAGTCATCTGCTACGCGCTGACGGGCTGGTGGTCCACCCTGGAGAACGGCAGGCGGCTGATCATTGGCGACCTGGCCGGCAGCCTCTGGATCTACGGCATCGCGGTGGTCACCGTCGGCATGCTGGTGTGGGGTCTGCGCTACCGGCGCATCCAGGGGTAGGCCCGCTGCTCGGCACCCTCTCGCCCGTCGGACATGCCCATTCTTCGGTGCCCTTCTGCGGCGGACATGCCCATTCTTCGGTGCCACGCGTGCGCATGAGGGCACTATATCCATCCGTCGTCCGCGGCGGCGGACATGCTCATCCTTCGGTACCCCTTGGGCACCCCTTCGGCTGCGGACATGCTCATTCTTGACCGCAGAACAAGTTCGGCAATTGCCCGGAACGCTTGACCCGTTCTTTTGCACATGGCGTTGAACGGCACTGTTCCGACCGTTCGCTCGGGTGCCACGCTTTTTTTATGGTCACTGCCATAGATGTTCTGGCAAAATACGACGGCGTCGCCCGCGCCAAACACCTCGCTGCCGCCGGTGTCTAGAGCTTTCAGCTCGAGTCTGCGCTCGGCTCGGGTGCCGTATCCCGGGTGGCCCGCGGCGTTTACGCGCTTACCACCGCCGATGCCCGGCTTATCGCCATTCGGTCGCTGCCGGCCGAGCCTGCGTGTGCAACGGCCGCGCAGTTCCATGGTCTGTGGGTTCTTAAGACGCCAGTGCTTCCTCATGTCGCGGTTCCCCATAGCCGCAGCTACTCCGGTTTCGTATGCCACCGGTCCGCTGCGCCGCCCACTTTGGTGGACACTGTCGTTCAAAGCCTGCGATGCCTGCCGGACCTTGACGGCCTGGTGATTGCGGAGTCGGCCGTCGCCCTCAAAGGCGTACCGCTGTCCGGGCTGCGGCTCAGGCTGAGTGGCCGAAACGATGAGAGGGAGCGCCGAATCGTGTCCGCCATCGTCCCGCAGTCGCAGTCCATCATCGAATGCATGGCCCGGTACTGGCTGCGGAGCGCCGGATTCCATGTCGAGTCCCAGGTCAATATCCCCGGAATGGGTCATATCGATCTTATGGTGGACGGCAAGCTTGGCATTGAGACGGACGGCGCTGGCTTCCACATGGACCGGACAAGCTTCGAGGAGGACCGGCGTCGGTGGAACGTGATGACCCGGCGGGGCATACCGATCCTTGTCGTCAGCTATTCGTTACTCCTGAACCGGCCCGAGGAATTCATCGGCATGGTTCGGGACGCGTTGAACAGGTCGTCCGTCGCCGCCTAGCAATGGACATGCCCTGCCTGGGGAATTGTGCGGGCCAAGTGCGGTCGGGTTAGCGGAGGACATGTGCACTTTTCGCGGGCCGAACCGGTGGGCATGTCCACTGGAGGCGGCGCGTCGTGGGCATAGTGGTGATATGTCCAGTGGCCACGGTCACGGGAGGGCATGTCCGGTTGGGGTCCGGCGCGGCGGTGCAGGGGGGACCTCTTTGGCGGCCACCACCAACCGAAAGGGGATCACGTCGTCGGAACGGCGGGTCCGGACGGTGCACGCGTCGTCGTCGCGCGCAATGAGCTCGCCCAGGGCATCTGTGAATCCGCCCTCAATCCGGTATCGGACCACCACCCGGGTGCCGGGCTCGGCGGTGGCCAGGAACTCTTGGGGCGAAGGCATCGGTGAACTCACTTGTTCATCCTAGGGTGGCTTGATTCAATCGGACGGGCCCGTGTGACGCCCGGCTAGGTTCGCGGGAACCGGCTGGGAGATAATAGGCTCAGAAGTCAGCAGCCCGGCGCTCAGGCCGGGAGCAGTAATCCGGCAGCCGCCGGAACCAACGTGGAGAGGCCAGGGACGTGACCTACGTAATCGCGCAGCCGTGTGTAGATGTCAAGGACAAGGCATGTATTGAAGAATGCCCAGTCGATTGCATCTATGAAGGTGAACGCTCCCTGTACATCCACCCCGATGAGTGCGTGGACTGTGGTGCCTGCGAGCCGGTCTGCCCCGTCGAAGCCATCTATTATGAGGACGACACTCCCGAGGAGTGGGCGGACTACTACAAGGCCAACGTCGAATTCTTTGATGAGCTGGGGTCCCCGGGCGGGGCCGCAAAGGTCGGAAATACCCACACGGACCACCCGATGATCGCTGTCCTGCCTCCGCAGAACCAAGAGAACTAAGGCGGTTCCCGGTGGCACCTGCGCTGCGAAACTTCGGTCTCAGCCTGCCCGACTATCCGTGGGAGGCCATGGCACCGTATCTGGCCAGGGCCGCAGAACACCCCGGGGGAGTCGCCAACCTGTCCATCGGAACCCCGGTGGACACCACTCCCGAGGTGGTGCAGGAAGCACTGCGTGCAGCCTCAAACGCTCCCGGCTACCCGACAGTCCACGGCACCGCAGAGCTCCGGGAAGCCATCGCGGCATGGTTCGAACGCCGACGCGGCGTCCCCGGCCTGGATCCACAGGACATTATGCCCACGGTGGGCTCCAAGGAACTCGTGGCCTGGCTCCCGCTCCTGCTCGGCCTGAAGCCGGGCGACGTCGTTGTCCGACCCACAGTCGCCTACCCCACCTACGATATCGGTGCCACATTTACCGGGGCAGAGCACGTCCCGGCCGACGACCTCGATCAACTCGATGCCGGAACCCGGGCACGGGTGCGCTTGGTCTGGGTCAACTCGCCGGCGAACCCCACCGGCAGCGTCCGCGATGCCGAATCACTGCGCCGCATCGTACGCCAGGCCCGCGAACTCGGCGCCGTCGTCGCCTCGGACGAGTGCTACGCCGAACTCGGCTGGGGCGAATGGGACGTTCAGCGCGGGGGCTCCCCGGTCCCCAGTATCCTGGATCCCCAGGTTGCGGAGGGCTCCCATGAGGGACTCCTGGCTGTGTACTCGCTGAGCAAACAGTCCAACCTGGCCGGATACCGCGCGGCTTTTGTGGCTGGCGACCCCGCCATCGTGGCGAACTTGGTCAACAGCCGCAAGCACGCCGGGATGATCGTTCCGTACCCGGTCCAAGAAGCCATGCGCGTCGCCCTCGGCGACGACGTCCATGTGCAGGCGCAAAAGGACCTTTATCGCGGCCGCCGTGAACGCATTGTGCCAGCACTGGAACGGTTTGGGCTGGCGATTCACGAGTCCCGGGCAGGTCTCTACCTCTGGGCGACCGCCGGAGAGGCCACCTGGGAGACCGTCGGCCGTCTCGCTGACCGCGGAATCGTAGTGGGACCGGGCGTGTTTTACGGTGACGCGGGCAACGGATTTATCCGGGTTGCGCTGACGGCAAGTGACGAACGGATCGACGCGGCGGCCGCCCGTTTGGCCGTGGGGCCGTAGGAATGCTGTGACACGTGCCACATCCGGTGCGTTTAGGTCGGTCCCTGGTGGCCTTGGATTAGTGCCACCCGGGATCTGCCGGTAGTTTTTAACTGACTATCAATGGTGGCTTTCCACAAGAAGGCAGCGCAGCCGTTGGAATCCGTGGCTAAAACAGGTTCCGTGGGCAGCTTCACCAGAAGTTGGACCAGCTTTCTACAGAGGCCCCGAGGCCTCAGAGGAGACTCCATGACTGAGACCACCAGCGCAACCCTGCGGCACGCCGGCGGAGAGCTTGAACTCCCGCGCATCCAGGTTGTAGAAGGAAACGAAGGCTACGACGTTTCCAAGCTGCTGAAGCAGACCGGTGCCGTTGCATTTGACCCCGGCTTTATGAACACTGCGGCAACCACCTCCGCCATCACCTACATCGATGGTGATGCCGGAATCCTGCGCTACCGCGGCTACCCGATCGAACAGCTCGCCAAGCACTCCAGCTTCCTGGAAGTTTCCTTCCTGCTGATCTACGGCAACCTGCCGACCCCCACTGAGCTGGAAGCCTTTGACCAGCGGATCCGCCACCACACCCTGCTCCACGAGGAGCTCAAGGGCTTCTTCAGCGGCTTCCCGCGTGATGCCCACCCGATGCCGGTACTGTCCTCCGCGGTGTCCGCACTTTCCACGTTCTACCAGGACTCGCTGGATCCTTTTAATGCCGAGCAGGTGGAGGTCTCCACCTACCGGCTGCTGGCCAAGATGCCGGTTATTGCCGCGTACGCCCTGAAGAAGAGCATCGGCCAGCCAATGCTCTACCCGGACAACTCGCACAACCTTGTGGAGAACTTCCTGCGATTGAGCTTCGGCTTGCCCGCCGAGCAGTACGAGGTGGACCCGGTCGTCGCCAAGGCACTGGACCTGCTCCTGATCCTGCATGCGGACCACGAGCAGAACTGCTCGACGTCAACGGTCCGGCTCGTTGGTTCCTCCAACGCCAACCTCTTCGCCTCCGTCTCCGCAGGCATCAACGCCCTCTTCGGCCCTGCCCACGGCGGCGCCAACGAGGCCGTACTGAAGATGCTCCGCCAGATCCAGGCCGACGGCACCAAGCCCGAGGACTACATGGAGAAGGTCAAGAACAAGGAGGACGGCGTCCGGCTGATGGGCTTCGGACACCGTGTGTACAAGAACTACGACCCCCGGGCCAAGATCGTGAAGGCGACGGCGCACGAGATCCTCACGAAGCTCGGCGGCAACGACGAACTCCTCGAGATCGCCCTGCGCCTGGAAGAGAAGGCGTTGAATGACGACTACTTCATCCAGCGCAAGCTCTACCCGAATGTGGACTTCTACACCGGCCTGATCTACAAGGCCATGGGTTTCCCCGAGAAGATGTTCACCGTGCTCTTCGCGATCGGCCGTCTGCCGGGCTGGATCGCCCAGTGGCGTGAAATGATCAGTGACCCCAACACCAAGATCGGCCGTCCGCGGCAGCTCTACATCGGCGAGCCGGAGCGCAACTACCCCTCCGTGTAATGCACTCAAGAAGTACGACGCCGGCCGCTCACCCCACGAGGTGAGCGGCCGGCGTCGTATATATCTCTCCTCGGGATGGTGCCCATGGGTCCGGTGGTGACCATTTGCCGAGGTGGGACGCCGGTTGCCGGTGCGCCCCGGCGTCGTGCGGGCACATTCGTGCTAAAAAGGAATAATGCCCAAATTTGTCGACGCCGCAATCCGGCGCCAGGAAGTTGTCGAAGCGGTCTTCCGGATTGTCGCAGCCGATGGACTTGAACGGGCGTCGCTGCGCGAAGTCGCAGACGAGGCCGAACTGGCTGTCGGATCCGTCCGCCATTACTTCGCCAGCAGCGACGAACTTTTGGCCCATTCGTTCGGAGTGGTTGTGGACCGGGTCGTCGGCAGGCTGGAGTCCGCCGACGAGCGCCTCGCCGGGACCCGGCCCGGGACCCCGGAACACCATCGGGGCGTGTTAACCCTGCTGGGCGAGTTCCTTCCGCTCGACGAGGAACGCGCTGTCGACGCCTGCGTCTGGATGGCTTTTAAGAACGCAGCGCGGACCAAGCCTTTCCTCGCCGCGGAGGCAGACCGGAGCCACCGGGCCGTCGCCGCGATCGTCGGACGGCTCGTGATGGATCTTTCGTCCGCGGCCGGAACCGACGCCAGCCAGGACGAGCAGCGTTTGGTCACCGAAGCTGAGCGGCTGCTGGCCACCCTCGACGGCCTCACCATGCACGCGTTATTGCAGCCCGAATGGATGACCGCGCAGGTATGCAGCGACGTGCTGGAGGCCCATCTCACCGGACTGGGCAGCCACCCCGGTAGCCATTAACCTGGGCTGACGCGAGGAATACACTGGAGTCGTACGTCGTGCCAAGGAGGCAATTGGATGCACCACACAGGCGGGCCGGGTTGGCGGATCACCATGGATACTTCGGGTCCCATGCTCATTGCACTGTACCTTCGCGACGCGGCCGGGCTGGACGGCGCCGGGCATCCAGCCCTATGCCACGCGGCGCCGAAAATCCGGCCCGCTGACCACACACACCTCATCGCGGAGGTGGGCGGGGTTAGCGCGCTGAGGACGGAATGGGAGGCGTGGTGGGAACAACTCCTGAAAGCGCATCCCGAGATGTCGCCGGAACTGGGTCCGCCCGGCTTCCGTGACTTCGGCAATTCCCCTGCCCTCCGGCGGGTACTCCAGGCGCATTTTGGAGCTGCGCTGTCCTGGGCCCGGGAACGCCGCGGCGAGTACCTGACGTTGGAAGCTGAACGTGAAGTCGCTGGGTCGGTGCAGCTGCTGCAGGACATGGTGGATGACAGGCTGCTCGAGGTGGGCCGGGCCGCCAGGGATTTCACCCTGACCATCATTGAACTTCCACTTGCAGAACCCCGGGCCTGGTATCTGGAGCCGGACAAGATCGTGATGAGCTCTGAGCTGCTCTCCCAGCCGGAGCTGTTCCGCAGCTTTGTGCAGCCCGTGGTGGATTTGCTGGTCTGAGTTCCGCCGGTCCGTGCACTGCATGCGGACCGAACTCACCGCTTAGCGCGCCGGCTCTTCGGCGACGGTGATCCTGAGAAGCCCGGCCGGCATTTCCGCCGGCTGCCAGCCGTTGCGCTTCTGCCTGCTCCATTGGCGCCCGTCGACCTGGACTTCCGTGACGGAGAGGACCTTGGCGTTGGCAACCGCCCACTGGGCGACGGCCCACGCCTGGGCACCTTCGGTTTCCAGTACAAGGCTCCGGGCCTCCGTGGTGGCAGGAATTGCGCCAAAGTCGGCGGTCAGCCTGTCCTGCACGGCGGCCGGGTCGCCCGCCGCATCGGGGTCCCGCAGGGTGCAGTCGAGGCCCGCGGGGGTCTGTCCGGTCAGTGCGGAGGCGAAAGCACGGGCCATCGGCTCATGCGCCGCGTAAGCGTTCGGGTAGGCCGATCGCTGGACGCGCTGCGCGGCGTCGGTGATGGCCATGTTCTGGAAGCCCGGGATCTTCACCAGGGCATCGTAGAAGGCGTTGCTCGCATGGTGGGGATCCATCACCTGATCCGTTGTGCCCCAGCCCTGCGAGGGGCGCTGCTGGAAGAGGCCACGCGAGTCCGGGCCGGCTTCGTCGCCGTGGCCGATGTTCCGGAGCTTGGACTCCTGCATTGCCGTGGCCAAGGCAATACTGGCCGCCCGGGCCGGGAGGCCCCGCCGGACGGCGACGGCCGCGATCAAGCCGGCATTGGCGGCCTGATCCGCGGCAAGATCATCGCTGCTGCCACCCACAGCTGTACAACGTTCGGTGATAAGGACTTCCGAGCGCTGCAGGAAGGTCACGGCCGTGTAGATCCCGCCGGCGACCAGCGCGAGGGTCAGCAGCAGCACAAGCCGACGGCGCAAGCTGCCTCTGCGTGCCACGAACTACTCCCTCAGGCCCTGCCGGGGCCGCGGTATTCTGCCGACGGTTTTATCTTTGCGCACCCCGGCCTAGTTTGCGTGAAGTGCCTCGTTGAGTTCAACGGTTTGGCCCTTACGGGGGAGGACCTCAACCTCGCCGGTGGAGGAGTTGCGGCGGAACAGTAGATTGGGCACACCCGAGAGCTCAACGGCCTTGACGATCCGGCTGGTGTCTTCGCCGTCGGCGTCATTGGCGCCGACCACGCGGACGCGGGTGCCGGCCGTCACGTACAGGCCGGCCTCTACGACGGAGTCATCGCCGATGCTGATGCCCACCCCGGAATTGGCGCCCAGCAGTACGCGTTCGCCCAGCGAAATCTTTTCCTTGCCGCCGCCGGACAGGGTCCCCATGATCGAGGCGCCGCCGCCGACGTCGGACCCGTCACCGGCGACCACACCGGCCGAAATACGGCCTTCGACCATCGAGCTGCCGAGCGTACCGGCGTTGAAGTTCACAAATCCTTCGTGCATCACTGTGGTGCCTTCAGCCAGGTACGCACCGAGGCGGACGCGGTCGGCGTCGGCAATCCGCACGCCGGAGGGGACAACATAGTCGACCATGCGGGGGAACTTGTCCACGCCGTAGACGGTGACGGCGCCGCGCCTGCGCAGCCGGGCGCGGGTCAGTTCGAAGCCCTCAACGGCGGCCGGCCCGAAGCTGGTCCACACAACGTTGGGGAGCTTGCCGAAGATCCCGTCCAGGTTGATGCTGTTCGGCCTGACCAGGCGGTGGGAGAGCAGATGCAGGCGCAAGTAGGCGTCTGCGGTATCGGCGGGCGCTTCGTCAAGGTGGATCTGGACGAACACGACCTTCTGCTCGGTGCCGCGGTCAGCGTCAGCGCCGGTCGAGGCGATCTCGAGGAGCGCCTGGTCCGCGTTGGCTACATCCCGGAGGCTCTCGGCCGCAGTCCCCAGGGCCGGGGCCGGGAACCAGACATCCAGCACGGTGGCTGCACCGTTGCCGGTCGCGATCGTGGCAACGCCGTATCCGTAGGCGGAGCGGGCGTCGGCGGGCACGGCGGAAGAAGCGGTTTCAGTCATGTTCCCAGTGTATCGACGGCGGCTGCGGTGGCCGAAACCGGCACCTTCCACATGACCGGGTGGTTGACGCTGACGGGGTTACCCGGAATGCCGCATACGCGGGACGGCCAGGGAGGCCAGCGGATAAAGTGGGAGGGTGACTGCCCCGGACCCGAACCTGCACCCAAACGCCCGCACCCACGCTGCCGCCCGCCTGGACCTGCACCAGGACGTTGCCCTGCTGACAGCGCAGCTGATCGACATTTACAGTGTTTCCGGCGCTGAGGGGGAACTGGCCGACGCGGTGGAGCATGCCCTGCGTGCCATCAACGGGCTGGACGTGGTCCGCGACGGTGACGCAATCATTGCCCGGACCAATCTGGGCCGGGCCGAACGGGTTATCCTGGCCGGGCACCTGGACACGGTGCCGCTGCCCGCGACGGACGGCTCCCTTGGTACCGTACCGTCCTACTGGCCCTCGGGCGCGCCCGGAAAGGGGATTCTCTACGGGCGCGGTGCCACCGATATGAAGGGCGGCGTCGCGGTTCAGCTGGCCCTCGCGGCAGGGCTGTTCGACGCAGGCGCGGAGCCGGACAAGGACGTGACGTTCGTCTTCTACGACCACGAAGAGGTTGAGGCCGTCAAGAGCGGACTGGGCCGCTTGGTCCGTAACCACGGCGGCCTGCTGGACGGGGACTTCGCGATCCTGCTGGAACCCACGGACGGGACGGTCGAGGGCGGGTGCAACGGCACGATCCGCTTCGAGGTGACCACCGTTGGCGAAGCG
Source organism: Arthrobacter sp. UYCu512 (assembly GCF_040547075.1). Lineage (NCBI taxonomy): Bacteria > Bacillati > Actinomycetota > Actinomycetes > Micrococcales > Micrococcaceae > Arthrobacter > Arthrobacter sp. UYCu512. Next base: position 7,259 of record NZ_JBEPPA010000004.1, on the reverse strand, counting down.
GCGCATTCGGCCCGCGCTTGGATGGGCAGCAATGCAATCCACGCAGCCGCGCCAATCCTTGCCCGGCTCGCCGAGTACCAACCCCGCACCATCAACGTGGACGGGCTGGACTACCGCGAGAGCCTCAACGCGGTGAAAATCAACGGCGGAACCGCCGGAAACGTCATCCCGGACCGCTGCGTTGTCGAAATCAACTATCGCTTCGCCCCGGACAAATCCCCGGACGACGCCGAACAGCACGTCAGGAAGCTGCTGGCGGGATTCGACGTCGTTCGCACCGACGCTGCAGCGGGCGCCCGGCCCGGGCTGAACCACGCGGCCGCCGCGTCCTTCGTGGCTGCCGTGGGTGGGGAGCCGAAACCAAAATACGGCTGGACCGACGTCGCCCGCTTTAGTGAGTTGGGCATCCCCGCGGTGAACTTCGGCCCGGGGGACGCTTTGCTGGCGCACAAGGACAACGAGCATGTCGAGGCCGATGCGATCCGCGAATGCCTGCGTGCGCTGCGGAGCTGGCTCGCCGGCTAGCACCGCCAAACAGCAAAAAAGGTCCGGAACCCTGGTTCCGGACCTTTTTCGTGCTGCGAGCGAACTATTTGGTGTCGACGGCTACCTGGCCTTGGCCATACCGCCGGCTGCTTTTTTCGAGCCACGGCGTTCGATCCAGATGGCCAACCGGGATACTGCCAGGTTGATCAGGATGTAAATCGCCGCGGCCACAAAGAAGATGGGGAAGAGGAACTGCGGGCCGAGGAAGTCCGCCATGACCTGCACGGCGCGCAGGAGCTCACCGTACGCCACGATGTACCCCAACGAGGTGTCCTTAAGAAGAACAACAAGCTGGGCTACAAGCGAGGGCAGCATCCGGCGGATCGCCTGCGGCAATTCAATGAACATACGGGATTGGAAGCTGGTCAGGCCGATGGCCAGGCCTGCTTCACGCTGGCCCTTAGGCAGCGACTGGACGCCGGCGCGGATGATCTCCGCGAAGATCGCAGCGTTGTAGAGCACGAGCCCTGCAACGACGGCGACGTAGGAACTGGTCCCGAACACCAGCAGTACAAAGAACATCATCAGCACCACTGGCATGCCGCGCAGGAATTCCAGGACAACCCGGATCGGAATCCGGATCGCCGGTACCAAGGAAATCCGCAGCAGGCTAATGACCAGGCCCAGCGGGAAGGCAATGACGGCAGCGACGGCCGCTGCGGTCAGGGTGGCGCCAAGCCCGTCGCCAATGAGTTTCCAGACGTCGGGATTGCCGAAGATTTCCCAGCGGCGCGCCTCGAAGATCCCCTGCGAGGCAAGGGTGGCGATAGCCAAGGCCAGCAGCCCGGCGATCAGGAGCGCACCGATGACAGAAGCGATCAAAGAGATGCGGCGGGCCTTGGGCCCGGGGACGTCGTAGAGAACGGAAGTCATCGGGCGATCGCCACCTTTCGTTCAACGCGGGCGGCAAAGATGCCGAGCGGGATAGTGATCAGGAGGTAGAAGAAAGCGACTCCGGCAAGGACCCAAAGAACCTTGTCACCATTGGCGTTCGCCAGTTGCTTGCCCTCGCCGAAGAGTTCAAGGACAAAAAAGGCGCCGGCAACCGAGGAGTTCTTCACGAGGGCGATCAGGATATTGATCATCGGTGGAATCACGGTGCGCAGGGCCTGCGGCAGGACAATGTGGGAGAGCACCTGGCCGAAACCCATACCGATACTGCGTGCAGCTTCAGCTTGGCCTACTGGAACGCTGTTTACACCGGACCGGACGGCCTCGGCGATAAAAGCGGAGGTGTAAGCGCTCAGGGCGATGATCGCGGCAACTTCGAACTGCTGGAACGTCACACCCAACCGCGGCAGCACAATGGCGGCGAAAAAGAAGGCAATCGTCAGGGGGGTATTGCGGACAATTTCGACATAGAACATGCTGAACCCCCGCAACGCCGCCACCGGGGAGACGCGGGCTGCTGCCAGCAGGGTACCGACGATCAAGGAGATAATGCCGGAAACGACGGCAAGAAAAAGGGTTCTGAGAAATCCGTCCCAATACGCCGGGAGGTTTTCAATGATGACGTCCATAGGGTCCTTCAGCTGCGTTGAGGGGGCCAGGCGGAAGACGGAAATGGCGGCGGCCCGCGCCGGTCAAGGCACTTGCCGCCGCCACACCGGCTAGTAGCGGTTGATGGCGGGGAGTTCCGGGACGGTCTTGATGACCTTGCCCGCGGTACCTTCCCAAGCCTTCTTGTAGGTGTCGTCCTTGGCAAACGCTTCGAGCTGGTCGTTGATCCAGCCGCGGAAGGCGGTGTCGCCCTTTTTCAGGCCGATGCCGTAAGGCTCCTTGGTGAACGTCTGGTCAGAAGCCAGCTTGAAGGCCTCCGGCTCCTTGTCGACAAATCCGGCGAGGATCACGTTGTCGGTGGTGATGGCTTCAACCTGCTTGTTGCGCAGCGGCTCAAGGCAGGCGGAGTAGGTTGCTGCCGGGACAAGCTCAGCTCCGTACTTCTCCACGATGGTGCCGGCCGGTGTTGAGCCGGTCACGGAGCAAACCTTCTTGCCCTTGACGTCCTCGGGCTTGGTGATGGAGGTGTTGTCCTTGTTCACCATCAGCGCCTGGCCGGCTTCGTAGTACGGTCCGGCGAAGTCGACCTCGTTTTTACGCTTGTCGCTGATCGTGTAGGTAGCGACGATGATGTCGACCTTGCCCTGCTTGATGAATTCCTCGCGGTTGGCGGACACCGTTTCCACCCACTCGATCTTGTCGGCGGGGATGCCCAGCTTGCCGGCGATGGCCTTGCCGATTTCGACGTCGAAGCCCACCGGCTTGCCGTCCAGGCCCTTCTGGCCGAAGAGCGGCTGGTCAAACTTGGTGCCAATGGTGATCTTGCCTGCCGAGGAGAGCTTCGCCATGGTGGTGTCGGCTGCAAAGCTCGGCTTCTCGGCGACCGGCGGGGCGCTGGTGGTGGTGCTGCTGCTGCCGCCGCAAGCGCTCAGGCCGAGGGCTACTGCAGCGGATGCTGCGATCAACAGGGATTTCCTACGGGTCAAAAATGCCTTCATGGCATTCCTTTCATTGGAGGGCCATTGGTGGACGGCCAGGATGCGAATCGTATGGTCGGCTAATGGGTCAACAGCTTGGACAGGAAGTCCTTGGCGCGGTCGGTTTTGGGATTGGTGAAGAACTCCTCAGGCGTGGCGTCCTCGATGATTTCACCGTCGGCCATAAACACCACGCGGTCCGCTGCCTTGCGGGCGAATCCCATCTCGTGCGTTACCACGATCATGGTCATGCCGTCCTTCGCCAACTGGACCATCACGTCGAGGACTTCGTTGATCATTTCCGGGTCAAGGGCCGAGGTGGGCTCATCGAAGAGCATAACCTTGGGTTTCATGGCCAGGGCCCGGGCGATCGCGACGCGCTGCTGCTGTCCGCCGGAAAGCTGGGCGGGGAGTTTTGGGGCCTGATGTCCGACGCCGACGCGCTCCAGCAGCGTCATAGCTTCCTTGTCGGCCTGCGCCTTGGACTCGCCCTTGACCTTAATCGGCCCGAGCGTGACGTTTTCCAGGATCGTTTTGTGCGCGAAGAGGTTGAAGGACTGGAACACCATTCCGACGTCGGCCCGCAGCTTGGCGAGGTCTTTGCCCTCGGCGGGCAGTTCCTTTCCGTCAATGGTGATGACGCCGTCGTCGATCGTTTCGAGGCGGTTAATGGCACGGCAGAGCGTGGACTTGCCGGATCCCGACGGTCCGATGACAACAACAACCTCGCCCTTGCGGACGTTCAGGTTGATGTCCTTCAGCACGTGCAACTGGCCGTAGTGCTTATTGACGGCATTCAGGGAGACGAGAGCATCGCCGGGCACTTGAGTAGTCATAAGAAGAATCTAGCGAACATCGGCGGCATATGACCGCAATCACTCCTACTTCCTACGGATCGTAATTGAAGAGATACCTGCAGGTCAGAGACTCTGGGGCAACCTCGGGTAACCTCCGGCGCTGCGCTGCGCTGCGGACCGGCACTGCGCGCAGCGGTGTCCCCGCGGGGCTGAGCCGGTGGGCCGGGGCATCCGCGCTACCCTGTGGGCATGAGTACAGATTCGCAGCAGCACGATCAGCCGGCCGGCGCCGCAACGACAGCCGGCAACACACCCGGCGCAGGCGCCGGACAGCCGCCAGCCAGCGTTGGTGACGCGCCGCCGGCCGCCGGGATCCGGCGTAAGGGTCCGCTGGAATTGCGGCGCAAAGCTGCCAAAGTCACGATGTCCGACAGCACGCTGCTGGATACGAAGGGTCCGGGCCAGTTCGTCCACACCGACCCGTGGCGTGTCCTCAGGATCCAAAGCGAGTTTGTCGAAGGGTTCGGTGCGCTGGCGGACCTGGGCCCGGCGGTCAGCGTATTCGGCTCGGCCCGGACCGTACCCGGCAGCACTAACTACGAACTCGCCGTCGAAGTGGGACGTCAGCTGGCAGAAGCCGGGTTGGCCGTGATCACCGGCGGCGGCCCCGGTTCGATGGAGGCAGCCAATAAGGGCGCAGTGCAGGGCAACGGGGTGTCTGTGGGGCTCGGCATCGAACTGCCCTTCGAGCAGGGGATGAACCAGTGGGTGGACCTGGGTATCAACTTCCGTTACTTCTTCGCCCGCAAAACCATGTTCGTGAAGTACGCCCAGGGGTTCATTGTGCTCCCGGGCGGCCTCGGGACACTTGATGAACTCTTCGAGGCTATGGTCCTCGTCCAGACCCGGAAAGTCACCTCCTTCCCGATTGTCCTGATCGGCTCAGACTTCTGGGCGCCGATGCTGGCGTGGATTCAAAACACGCTGGTCTCCGAGGGAATGATGTCAGCGGAGGATCTGGACCTGCTGCAGGTCGTGGACGACCCGGCCCTGGCGGTCGCGCTGGTTGTGGAGGGCGCCGCACGGCACCGGAATCCCAACGGGACAAGCACCTCCAGCGGAACGGTAAACGGCTCCGGCCCAGAAACAGCCGGCGGCACGCGCGGCTGACCGCCCGCCCGCCCGCCGGAGGAGCGCCCGTCTGGCACGATGGGAGAGTGAGTTTTTTCCTGGTCCTTCTTGCGGTCGCGCTGACCGGCGCCGCGTTCCTCCTTGGCACCGGCAACGCGTCGAAGATCTTCCGCGGCCGCCGGGGCACAGACTCCGGCGAGCTGCACGCCCTCGATGACGGCTTCGACCAGCCGGTTGCCAACCTTCCGCCGGTGCTGCTTCCGGCCCAGGCCGTGCCGTCCGACGTCGACCGGCTGCGTTTTGCTGTGGCCCTTCGCGGTTACCGGATGGACCAGGTGGACGAGGTGCTCGATGAGTTGCGGGACCAGCTCGCCGCCAAAGACGGCACCATCGCGGATCTTGGCGCTGAACTCGCACGCCGTCGGCGGGAACCGTGAGAAGTGAACCGCCGCAGGCCCGGGCGCCGGCGGCCGAGCATGTTCCGGCCAGGCGGGGTGTAGCCGGGCTGGCTGTCGGGCTGGCTGCCCGGCTGGCGGGCTGGCCATGGTGGGCCCAGGTGGCCGGGCTCTACGCCGCCGCCCGGTTCATCAGTGCCTGCATTTTTATGGCCGCCGCCCTGCACCAGGGCCCCAATCCTTGGTTCCCGGCGAAGCCGGACTATTGGTCGTTCATAAATATCTGGGACGCCCGCTGGTATGGCGAAGCACTCCAAAACGGCTACCCGGACGTCTTGCCGACGGACGGTGCCGGAAACGTTCAGGAGAACGCGTGGGCGTTCTACGCGCTCTTTCCCATGCTGGGCCGGGTGGTCGCCGGGCTGACCGGAATGACCCCCGCGTTCGCCCTGACGCTTATTGCCATGCTCTGCGGTCTGGGTGCGGCACTTGTCATCTACCGGCTCTTCCGGCTCCGGGCCACACCCGGCGCCGCGCTGTGGGGAACAGTGTTGGTTTCCACCTTCCCGGTGTCGCCGGTGCTCCAGGTGCCCTACGCCGAGTCGCTGAACCTGCTGTTGCTGTCCACCGCCCTGCTGCTGGTGATGGAGCGCCGCTACCTGTGGGCCATGCCGGCCGTAGTACTGATGTGCCTGTCCCGGCCCACCGGGGTGCCTTTCGCCGCGATGCTGGGGATGCTGTTCCTCTTCCGGGTGTGGCGGCGACACCCCCGCACCCGCCGGCCGGCCCTCGGGGATGGTCCCGGGACCGGCGCCGCGGAGTGGTCCTTGGCGGCCACCCACAGCAGGACCGAACTCTGGTCGCTCGGCGGGCTGACAGCGGTCAGCGGAATCGGCGCCCTCGCCTGGCCGGTAATCGCCTGGTACGTTACCGGCGACCTGCAGGCCTATACAAAAACTGAAACCGTCTGGCGCGGCGAGGAGTTGGTGGCGCTAAAACCCTGGTTCGACACCGGAATTCTGCTCTTCGGACCGGTTATTGGGGTGCTGGCGCCTTTCGCTTTCGTTGCGCTGTTCGCGGCGGCCATGATGTCCCGCCCCGTGCGTGCGCTGGGCGCTGAACTGCGGCTGTGGTGTGTCTGCTACCTGGGCTACCTGCTGGTCTTCCTGCACCCCCAGACCAGCACGTTCCGGATGCTGCTGCCGCTCTTCCCGCTGGCCCTCGGCGCAGCCTTCATCTCCCGGTCCCGCGCTTACCGCGGCACCCTGGTGATCATGTTCCTGCTGCTGCAGATGGTCTGGATCGTGTGGCTGTGGGCCTGGGCGCCACTGCCCGGCGGAGGGGACTATCCGCCGTGACGCGGAGCACCTTTGGGCGCAGCCGGCCCGGTGCGGCGCGGCGCGTCGGAAAGTCCAGCGATTAGCTACAGCCGCGTTGTTACGCGATAATAGCTGGTAAGCAAGGACAAGAAGCAAACTGAGTATGTGGCCCTGATGGTACCCATCACGGCCGCCGGGCAGCTTGATTGACTAAGCGGACGCAGCCCGGCCGGGCTGGTATGTCACTGGACTAATGGAGGGGATATTCCTTATGGCGGCAATGAAACCACGCACCGGCGACGGCCCGATGGAAGTTACCAAAGAAGGACGAAGCTTGATCATGCGTGTGCCGCTCGAAGGTGGCGGACGGCTCGTGGTCGAACTCAACTCCGCTGAAGCTGCCAATTTGAAGGAATGCCTCGTCGGCGTTACCGAATAGCTTCGCTGAATGCTCTAACAGCGGGCGGGGGGGGCCCCCCCGGGGGGGGGGGGCCCCCCCCCCGGGGGGGGGGGGGCCCCCCCCCCCCCCCCCCCCCGGGGGGGGCCCGGGCACCCGACTAAGCGGGCCCCCCCACCCCGCCCCGGGGGGGGCGA